>JAIEPP010000455.1 GCA_019748335.1 Xanthobacteraceae bacterium | reverse complement strand
GACGCTGGCGGAGCGCATTCACGACTTCGAGCGCGTCCCGGATCCGCTTGCGGCCAGTGCCCTCGTAAAAAACCTTGTGATCGGCCTTGAGCTCGGTTTCGAGGCCAACGACGTAATCGGTCGCGGCGCGCACCCAATTGCTATCCATCGCGAGGTTGACCTTTCGAGTTCACGGCATTCCGGGATTGGAACATCGCCGCATAGAGATCCGGTGGCATGTGACCGGTGGCGAGGATGTTCTTCATCCGCGTCTCGAGCCCGGCCCGACCAGGAGAGAGACCGAGCTGCACCTCGACCTTGCCGACCAGCTCGGCGACAGCGAGCGCCACCTCTTTCGGTGGAAGCGGTGGAGCATGTTCGGTGGTCTCGATCGGTCCACCGTCCGGACCGGAGATCTCCTGCAACAGCCGATCACCATACTTCCTCGGGGCGACCTTCGAGGCGAACCACCGGCGGGCATCGAACTTCAATCGGACAAGGTGCACGGTTTCGACCGTTGCGGCGTCAACGAGCTCGAGGCCTTCCTCGACCAGGCTCTCGGCCTGGAACTCTCTCGCGCGCGCGATACTGGTCGCAAAAACCCCGTATTTGGCCGCCCAACGCAACACCGTGCTCTTCGCCGGCATCGACTTGTCGCGACAGATCTTCCGCAGCGTTTCGCCGCCGGCGAGCCGCAGACAGATTTTTTCAGCTAGCGCAGTTTCGAAAACAGTCGGACGGCCGCGCGTTCGCGGCGCTGGCGATTCCGCCCGCGAGTTCGCTCGGTTTTTCGCCTGGGACTTGCGCCCGGTTCTGGTCAAAGGTCGTCGCCCACCGCCCCTGATAGAAATGCGCGGGGCGAGCATCCCGGGGCGACAGGACGCGACGGCAGGCCGGCCGGCCCCGCGCCCGCCGATTATTCGGCCCCACCGTTAGCGAAATCTTTCAATCGGGTGCGGGACGTGAGGATATTTTGGTAACATATTGATGTTGTGCCATTTCTGGCTTCCGATAACCGCCGTTAACGGAAGCCAAAAAGAGCCTTCCAGCGGCCTAAATGTTCCATAATATCAGCGAGATCCGAGCGACCAAGCCAACACCGCGGCAGGATCCGGCGGCCGGCGAACGAACTGGAGCCTCGATCCCGTCGGCGTGGCGATGTTGATCGCCTCGGCCTGCACGTCCAAGACGGTGGACCGTCCGAGGGCGACCACGAAAGCCACTCCCATGCCCGCCAGATTGGCGTATGGAGCGTAGCGGTGGAGGCCATACAGCTGAAGGTCCGACCATCCGGCAGCGCGCGCACGCGCATCCCAATGCGCCGCGAATGCAGTGACGCGTGCCACGTCAGCAACCCACCGGCCGGCTTGGTCGATCGGCCAGACGGACGGCCCGCGGCCGAGCTGCTGCAGGCCCTCCAGGACGTCCGCAGGGAGTTCGGCAGCTGACAAGCCGAACAATGGCAGATCTTCCGAGACCTGAGCCAGCTTCATTGGAGGCCCCTTCCCCGCAGCGATGCCACGTCAACCGAGCGTTTCAAGCCAGGGTTCATTGGATGGGTTGTGGGAAGGGTTAGGGTGCGCGCTGACGCACCTCTTGTGTCCGTGGAGACGCACCACCGTGGTGCGCGACGGCGCACCACTTCGGTCATTTCGGACGACGCACCGGACGATGCGCCAGCTTGACGACATTGGATTTGGCGACGTCGGATCCCCAGCCAGCGGCGGCCCACCCTTCGGGCCAGTGGACGCGGAATCGGTTCGTGAAGCCGCCTTGCGTTCGGACGCCCGCGAACTTCACCACCTCGACGACGCCTAGCCAGGAGAGGCGCTCGATCTGTGTGATCGCAGTCTGCCGGCGCTTGCACCGAACATCGCGCGCGAGCGTGGCGTAGGACGGATAGATGCCGTTCGGACCGTCATAGTGGTGAACCAGCCTGCCGAGCATCCTGTAGCCCAGCGCCGACATGCGCGGATGTGTCGCCATTTCGGAGAGGAAGCGCTTACGGTCGTCTCGGGTCACCTCCGGCCCGAAAGGGACTGGCTCTCCTTTCTTCCAAGATGGTGCCTTGGCTGGTTGAGGACGTTCGCGCAGGCGCACCACCACCGTCTGGATTTCACGTGCGCGCCACAGCGGTCGGTGAAATTTGACATAGATGTCTGAGCCTGGCGGAAGCGCTCGCGCGTCAAGTTCGGACAGCGGCATGTCCGCCACCGGCGACGGGCTCGCTGATAGAACATAGTCGCCGTTTCTCACTCCCGCCCTGTGCGCCGGCGATCGCGCTTCGACATAGACCTTTGAAGCTTGGCCATCTGGTGCGAGCTCGAGCGCAAGTTTCCAGTCGACTTCGAGCGAGGCGACGATCATCCCAAGCCAGCCGACGGCCGGGGTTCGCGGCCGCGCGCGCGCAGCGATCGACACAGGCACGGCCGGACGATCGACGGGAAAGCCAAGATCGAGTTGTGTCGGTTCAAAAAGAAGGCGCTTTGCGGCCATCAGTGTACGCACCGTGTTGGAAAGCGGTGCAGATGTCATCGGCGCACGCGAGACAATGTTGACGACGGCGGGCAGCGGGGATATCGACGCTACCGATCTGCAGCACAGGATGTGGATTGGAAACGGGAGCCCCGCGCGCAGCCAACGCCGCGGGGTTTCGCTTGAGCGAGCTCATTCAAGCGGCTCGACGCCGGCGCTTCGTTTTGCCCAGGCCGTCTCGCTCCTCGATACGCGCCTTTAACCAGGCCTCAAGCTCTCGCTCGAGCCAGCCGACAGCGCTTCCGCCCAGATTGATCGGCTTGGGAAAAGTGCCCGCGGCCACGCGCTCGTAAATCGACGATCGCGAGAGACCTGTAAGGCTCTCGACCTCGCTCCTTCGCAGCGTCCTCTGCATGTTTTGCGTCTCCTGGCATCCGGCGGTAGTCGCCGGAATTGACGGGACGCTAAGGGCAGAACGGGCGCTTCAGCAAAACCAATCGGGATATTAAACTAGCCACGTTTCGCAACAGATCGCTTGGCCTTGTAGTAGGCCAGGCGCAACGTGTCGGCTGAAATTTTTCCAAACCGATTTGGCGAACGCTCGCGGATCACGGCGATCACCGCGCGGAGACCCTTCTTGTTGTCGCGGCGCAATCCCATCGCCGACAATCCGGCGTCGACAAGTTCAACGAGCTCTCGGCCTTCGTGCGCAGACCACGTCGCCGGCCGGCCTTCAAGGCCGGGCCGAAAGGCATCCGATGCCAGCGTCCACAGTAGCTCCACCGGTGAGCGATCCGGATAGTGACGACACAGCTCCAAGAGCACTTCAGACGCGTGCCTTAAATCGCTTGCGGTCAACCAGTCGGGAACACCCTGCTGCATGAGATCAAGCACGACGGCGTGCGCGCATTCATTGAACATATCTTCGACGACCGGAATCGCCGAAACAACGTCGTCGAACTTTTGACCTGGTTCGGGTTCGGGCCAATGGATCGGGTAGCCTTCAGGAAGAACGACGACCTGCCGCCCGGCCGCGACGCGAAGAGCGGGGCGGCCGGGGCGGCCGGCGGGAAGTTTCTCGTGCTTACCCATTGATAGACACAACCGTGTTGCTACGGCTCCCCGAGCCGACGCTGCAATACCGGGCCCAATCGTTCATGAGCCTCCGGCGCTTCTCAAAGAGATCCCCGCGGCGGTAAGCGGCTTCGACCTCGTCCGCGATCGCGTGCCACAACGCTGCCTCGGAAACCTCGCTCGGATAATTCGTCGTCTCTGAACACCAGTCCTTAAACGAGCTTCTAAAGCCGTGTGGAACGTAGCCCGGCCGCATGTCGCGCATGAGCTCGAGCATCGCCATGTTGCTGAGCGGCTGTCCTGGCTTTGCACCAATAAACAGATACGGGTTACCTTCCTCGCGCGGCAGTTCCTCAATAATTTTTACCGCACGATCGGACAGCGGCACGCGCCGGGGCTTTGGATCCTCGCCGATGATTTTGGCGCCGGTGCGTTCGGGTGGCACGGTCCACACCTTCCCCCTCAGGTCGACCTCACTGCGCGTGGCGCCAATGATAGCGCCGGTACGGGCACTCGTAAGCACTGCGAGCTCGAGCGCGCGAGCGCCCTGCCCTTTGCGATTCCGCAGCTCGGCCATGAAATCAGGAATATCAGGATACGGAAGCGCCGGATGGTGACGGACGCGCGCGACCTTGGATCGCTTCGGCAGAAGGTGATCAAGGTGGCCTTTCCAGCGAGCCGGATTTTCACCGTCCCGCATGCCGCGCACCTTGGCCCAATCGAGGACACTTTCAATCCGCCCGCGAACGCGGCCGGCGGTTTCAGGTTTCGACGTCCAAAGAGGCTCGATGATCTTGACAACGAGGGTAGTGTCGACGGCGCCGACGGGAAGCTTGCCAATCTTCGGATAGGCATACGTCCTCAGCGTCGACTTCCATTGAGTACGATGCTTTTCATTCCGCCAGCTGCTCTCGTGTGCGGCGATGTACAGCTTCGCGCACTCCTCAAAACTTGTTTCCCGGGCTGCATCGACCTGCTTCAACACCTCGGCCGCCGCCCGCTGCTCGATCGGATCCACGCCATCGAGGAGCTGTTTGCGGCACGCCAGCGCCCGTTGGCGCGCCTCAGCGAGAGAAAGGCTGTGCGCCGCTCCGAGCCCCATGTGACGCTCGCGGCCATTCCGCTCGTAGCGAAAGATCCAGGACTTCGTTCCCCATCTCGACACCTGCAGGACGAGCCCGCCGCCGTCGGAGTGGCGGCCTCGCTTTGTGATGCTGGCAACGGTTCGAGCGGTGAGTTTGTTATGGGCCACGTAGCGCCTACCTCCGATTCTACCTCCGGATATGCACCGGAACTTGCAGGAAGTCGGCGGAACCGTCCAGACAGGGAATTCAAGTTGTCCCTATGAAACCGTGGTTTTCTGGAATTATACGGACACAGACGGCATGCAACAAGCGGACACCCCTTCCGCCATGACTGACGCCAAACATTGAAATCATTAGATAATTCTGGCAATACGGCCTCCTGCGTACAATGCAACGTACGTCAGGTCCCGCCGGCCGGCCTCAGCACGTTGGAAGCCACGCTGCTTTCAGCTTGCGGGATCGCCCTTCGCCAACGCGACCACGACGGTGACGACAAAACCGCCTTTGCTGGCGCCGCTCGGGCAGTCCGGACGAACGCAATCGCGGCCGCGCACGCTAATTGCCCAAAAGGCGACGGCCTGGGATAATTCATCCTCTGCATCGGAACGACAATAGGCTGGTTGCGACTGCACTCATCTTTGCATTTCTCGGTGGCGCCTACGGCTTTGCGACTAGCACCGGCGCATTCAGTTCTTTTGGGTGTGCGCTTATTCGTTTTTCGGCTTGCTGATCGGCGTGCCTGTTGGCGCCGCGATAAACATTTTAAGGTGGTAAGGTCCGCCGGCGTGCATCGGTGGGCGTGGTAGCTCACTGAGCCTGACGAAACTCTTTTGTTGGCGTGATGAAGTCGCGCTGAAACACATCGATGCTTTGATTCGCCCCGGGTAGGACAACGGGGTGCGATCATGCTGAACATTCTCAACGCGATCTATGTCCAGTTCCTCCAAGCTGCCCTGCCTGGGATCAACCAGGGAGCGCGGCGATGATCGAGATCATCACAGACCTGGCTGCGCTCTTTAGCATCGGCGTTTTCGTTGCCCATGCATTGGACGGGTGGCGCGCTTCCTAAGTGTTCCGCGCCTCACGCAGCAAAAAGAAGCGGCCCCATACGCAGAAGCGGGACCGAAGCCCCGCGCCCTCCGCGAATGGACACTTGTGGGTATGTCTTTGTTTAACCCCCGGTGTCCTAAGTAGAATTACGCGGTGTCCTGATTAGGATTATTAGCCGCGAACCGGAGTTTTTCTTTCCGCGATTTGGAAGCGGAAGGGTGATCTGAATTGGCTGGACCTATAGGGGAGATCCTTGCGGGAGCACTAGTTGCCGCATTGCTCACAGTTCTTTTTGCAATTCTCGGCAAGCGCACCGGTTATACCTCAGGCTTTGCTTTAGCTGGCCTGCTTGTCTTAGTTGTCGAAGCGATTAGTGAAGCGTGGCTGCCATTTATTGGCAGCTTGTTCCTAATTCCAGCAGGCGCGGCCGCATTGATAACCTTCCGTGGACTAAGAGCAAAATAAGCCCGCCGGGGCTGCCTTCGCGCGCAGGCGCGGGACCGAAGCCCGCGCCCTGTTCGTTGTAAGGCCGACCGTTGCGGCCATCACCAAGCACCGCCGAGATTGCCGTTAACCTTTGATTAACCAGAATCGATCGAGGGTGTCCGACGCATGAGAGGTCATCCTGGATTGGTCCGGAGACCCAAGTTGATCGTTGATCCGAAGGCTCGTGGGGGGCTCAAAGGAATAACGTCATGACAATACGTAACGCTCCGCATACATCGAATCCACTTTCTGAGTTCGCTCTGACGATCGCCGGCACGTTGGGCTTGGGCCTGCCGATCGCTCTAGTGGTTATTTGGATATGCTCCTAACGCTCGCAGTCGTCCAACGCGGGCGCGTAATGCCGGACTTTCCGTTCCACACTTACCATGACCCCTTTGGGAAGCCAGCCGCCTTCCTGGCGCTGTAGAGCGACACGCCAAGCAACTTGATCGCCCTGGAGCAACACCGAGTCGGCGTTCACCCAAAGCCACTCTTCGGTACGTGGCAACAAACATGACCTCGTCATTGGATGGCATTTTTGCCCTCCGGATTCTGCTTCCAACTGATCCTTGAGAAAACCGCCCCGTGGATAGGTCCATGCCCAAAGCCAAAGGTTCAACTATCTGTCAGGCTATAAAAGAAACGGCCCCGAAGCGGGCGACCGCCGGGACCGTTTCGATGCAGATGATGCCCAAGGCCACATCCCAGGTCTGCGTAGCTGCGATTTCGCCTGCTCACCAAGATGGCGACATCTCGCTTGGCACTCGGCTTGCGATCTCATCGGTGCTGGGAATTTTGCGTCCCATCTTGAGACGAAAGCGCCGCCGGGAGAGTGTATTGCGTACCCGGCGGCGTCCATTTTCGGGATTTATGGGGCAAATTATCAAGGCTGCCGCTTCGTGGCATACGGATTTCAGGCGCCTCCCGATGTGAGCGCTGTGGCGACGTTCCCGATCGGAAAATGATGCCAGGATCGGCATTTTGATCCGTCGTCAGACTGCAGCTCGGTGGGCCAGGCCATGCCGTCCTTATCGTGCACGAGGGAGTGCTCAAGCGTAGCAAGCAGGCCTGCTTGCGTCGTGGGGCACGCCAGCGCGGGTGAACCGGAATATGCGACACGGACCTTTCTTGCATTTTATCCGATAGGCCGCTTGCGGTCGGTACCGCCTGACCTATCTCAACTATGGGTGAACTGCGCGGTATTACCCCAACGTTGCGCAGTGCCCGGCGGCCCGAGTCAGGCGCCGCATTAGTCCAAGCCGCGGCCGCCTTTGGTGCGCGATCAGAGCATCGACGCTTAACGATCAAGCTTAATGCGCGTCTCGTGTTGCGGCACAGTTTGAAGTCGATAGCCTCATCGTCAGCGACGATACCTTGAAAGGGTCAAGCCATGCGAGGCAACAAATTCGAAAATGCAGCAGGTAAATCCTTCCGTCCTTCAGATCGCCCCCTGACCGAATACGAGCAGGAACAAAAGGAGCTGCGCAAAAACCTGGAACGGCTGAAGGCTGAAAGATTGGCGAGAGAGGCTGCCAAGCCCAAAGAGGCTTAACTCTGGAGCTTTACCCCTGCTCTCCCGGCCTCTCGCAATCCGAGGGCGGTCACGCCCGGCCCCGCCGACCTTCGGCCCATGCCCGAATGCCAATTCCAGCCCAGTATTCCAACCCGCCCGGCCTGCCACAGGCCGCGACGTTTAGAATAGCGGATTTCCAATTCGAGGGTTTGGCGCGGGCAGGTTACTGAAGTGGCTTCGCTCCAGTTCGTGAGCCTTGTCGTGAGCCTTGGCCTTGGCCATGCCCTCTGCCGTATTTTGTAGAGGCGATTCGATTTGTTGAACTTGTCCGGCTACCGGAGTTGTGACGTGCTGGTTCTCGCAGCCTGTCAGCAGCAAAATAGTAAAAAATGAAATTCTGAACATCGTCACGCGTCGAATCTTTCTCTATGCGTCCCTCCACGCTGCGACAATGCACATTGTCGCGCTGTAAGACTTTCAGGGAGCGACGATTTATCCTTGAGATATGCTTGAGAAAGAAAAGCAGCCTCCCCTTGTCGAATTTTGACTTATCAGTGTCATTGCGAGCGCAGCGAAGCAATCCATTCTTTCCTTGTGCGGCACGATGGATTGCTTCGCTGCGCTCGCAATGACGAAACGGACAACGCTGAGAGTCTTACCGCGCGCCCTCGAAGCCGCCGAGGAACGCTGTCAGATTGTCGCCGAGGACATCCGAGAGATAGCCGCCCTCCTGCACGATGACCGTGGGCAGGCCCAGCTGTGCGATGGCAGCGCCGATCCGCTTGAACCCATCTGTCGTGATCGACATCCCCTTGAGCGGATCGTGTTCGGAGGCGTCAAGACCGAGCGCGACGACGAGCGCGCCGGGCGCAAAGGCGTCGATGGTCTTCTTCGCATTCGTCAGCGCCGTCAGATAGGCGTCGTCGCCGGTGCCCATCGGCAGCGGAATGTTGAGATTGGCGCCGAGGCCGGGACCCTCGCCGCGCTCATGGGCGTAGCCCCATACGAACGGATAGAAATGCGCGGGCTCGGCATGGATGGAGACGGTCAGCACGTCCGGCCTCGCATAGAAAATGCCTTGCGTACCGTTGCCGTGATGGACGTCGACATCGAGGATCGCAACGCGTTCGTGCCGGAGCCGCAGATGCGCGGCGGCAATCGCGGTGTTGTTGAGAAAACAGAAGCCGCCGGCCATGTCGGCGTAGGCATGATGGCCGGGCGGGCGGCACAATGCGTAGCTGGCGTCCTCGCCGTCCAGCACGAGCTGCGTCGCCGTGACAGCCACATCGGTTGCCGCACAAGCGCCGGCCCAGGTGCCCGGGCCGATCGGACAGGCGGTATCAGCGGTGTGCCAGCCGAGCTTGCCGATGATGCTGGTCGGATAGGTCGCGGCCTGGCGCACCGGATGGATGTTGGCGATCATCTCCGGCCCGGCGTCGCCAAGCGCCGACCATTCGTCCCAGGCGTCGGCCAGGAAGCGGAGATAATCAGGACTGTGCACCCGCGCGCGGGGCCCTTGGCCAAACGCCGTCGGCTCGATGATCTCGTGCGATCCGGCCGCAAGTCCCCTGAGCAGCCGATCCGCCCGCTCCGGCTGTTCGGTGGTGCGCCGGACCACGCCGCGCACCAGAAAGAACTGCGGATCATGGCTGCGATGCCGTTCGGTGTAGACCGCTTTCACGTCGATTTCCCCTTGAGCGCGAGCAGAGGAGCCCGGAGTAGATCAACCTTCGCGGTCCCGCAATCCGAACCGGGCTGCGTGGCCTGCGTGTGCAATTTTTGGGCTTCTGGTGTCGCCCATTTCATCGCCCGGCAAGGATCGCTCTGAGGAAGCCGCTTTCGCGCCTTCCCGCAGCGGCGGCATCGTTTTTGCAAGTCATATCAGCACTGAAGCCACGCAATAATGTGCCGTTACGTGCCTCGAATCGGAAGGAAAATCATGTTGAAGCGAGTGTTGGTCGGTCTGGTTTTGATCTGCGGCGCAACTACCGCGGCCCCGGCGCAGGAGCCGAAAATGGGCGGGGTCATCAATGCCGTGATCCAGCCCGAGCCGCCCGGCCTGATGCTGGCGCTGGTGCAGAACGGCCCGACCCAGATGGTGTCGGGCAATATCTTCGAAGGCCTGCTGCGCTACAGCCCGAAGCTGGAGCCGCTGCCCGGCCTCGCCGAGAGCTGGACCGTCAGCGAGGACGCCAAGACCTACACCTTCAAGCTCAAGCCGGGCGTGCTCTGGCACGACGGCAAGCCGTTCACCTCGGCCGACGTGCTGTTCTCGATCGAGATGCTGAAACAGACCCACGCCCGCGCCCGCGGCAATATGGTTCAGGTCGAGAAGGTCGAAGCACCTGATGACCTGACCGTCGTCTTCACGCTGAAGCAGCCTTTCGGCCCGTTCCTCGGCATCTTCGAAGTCGGCTCGATGCCGATGATCCCGAAGCATCTCTATGAAGGCACTGATTTCAAGACCAATGCCAACAACAATGCGCCCATCGGTACCGGCCCGTTCATGTTCAAGGAATGGCAGAAGGGCTCGTTCATCCATCTCGTGAGGAACCCGAACTATCACGTCAAGGGCATGCCTTACATTGACGGCATCTATTGGCAGATCATTCCCGATGCTGCCGCGCGCTCGGTAGCGTACGAGACCGGCCAAGTCGACGTGCTGCCCGGCGGCTCCGTCGAGAATTTCGACGTTCCGCGGCTGACCAAACTGAAAGACACCTGCGTCACCGGCGCCGGCTGGGAGTTCTTCAGCCCGCTGGCCTGGATGTGGCTCAACAACCGCGCCGGGCCGACCGCGAACAAGAAGATTCGTCAGGCCATCATGTACGCGGTCGATCGCGACTTCGCCAAGGACGTGATCTGGAACGGGCTCGGCAAGGTCGCGACCGGCCCGTCGGCGTCCACCATCAAGTTCTACACCGACGACGTGCCGAAATACCCGTTCGATCCCGCCAAGGCCAAGGCGCTGCTCAAGGAAGCCGGCTACAACGGCGAGAAGGTGCGTTTGATGCCCCTGCCCTACGGCGAAACCTGGCAGCGCTGGGGCGAGGCCGTGAAGCAAAATCTGATCGACGTCGGTTTCAACATCGAGACCATTGCCACCGACGTACCCGGATCGAACCAGAAGATCGGCGACTGGGACTACGACATCTCGTTCACCTATCTCTACCAGTACGGCGATCCCGCACTCGGCGTCGGCCGCAACTACATCTCCAGCCAGATCGTCAAGGGCCAGCAGTTCAACAACGTCGAAGGCTATTCCAACCCCGAGATCGACAAGCTGTTCGCCGAAGGCGCGATCGCGACGCCGGATTCCAAGCGCAAGGAGCTCTACGAGAAGGCGCAAAAAATCCTGGTCGAGGACGTTCCGGTGGCGTGGATGCTCGAACTGCAGTTTCCGACCATCAGCCGCTGCAAGATCAAGAACCTGATCACGACCGCGATCGGCGTCAACGACGGCTTTCGCGAAGCCTGGGTCGACAAGTGACCCGTTCGGCCAGCGCGCTGACGCCAAAGAGATGAGCCTCTGATGCTGTCGTTTGTTGCGCAGCGGATCGTCAAGGGCGTGATCGTCCTGTTTGCGATCGTCGTGCTGAACTTCTTCCTGATCCGGCTCGCGCCGGGCGACCCCGCCATGGTCATGGCGGGCGAAGCCGGCGCCAGCGACCAGATGTTCGTGGCCCAGCTCCGGGAGAAATTCGGGCTCGACCGTCCGCTACCGGAGCAGCTGTTCCGCTACGTCAAGGGCATCGCCAGCTTCGATCTCGGCTTCTCGTTCCGCCAGCAGATGCCGGTCGCGAAACTGATCATGGACCGGCTGCCGGCGACGCTGCTGCTGACCATGACGGCGTTTGCGATCTCGCTCGTGTTCGGCATCCTGTTCGGCGTGTTGGCCGCACGCTTCGCCGGAACCTGGGCCGACACCGCCATTACGATCCTGGCGCTGGTGTTCTACGCCACGCCGCTGTTCTGGATCGCATTGATGGCGATCCTGCTGTTTTCGGTGACGATGGATTGGCTGCCGAGCTTTGGATACGAAACCATCGGCGCCGGTTACACCGGGTTTGCGCACGTGCTCGACGTCGGCGCGCATTTGATCATGCCGGCGGCGACCATCGGCCTGTTTTTCATGGCGACCTATACGCGGATGACCCGCGCCTCGATGCTGGAAGTAAACCGGCTCGATTTCGTCAAGACCGCCCGCGCCAAGGGCCTGCGCAACAGTATCATCCAGCGCCGCCATGTGCTGCGCAATGCGCTGCTGCCGGTAGTGACGCTGGCCGGCGTTCATTCCGGCACGCTGATCGGTGGTGCGGTGCTGACCGAGACCGTGTTCGCCTGGCCCGGGATCGGCCGGCTGATGTACGAGGCGCTGTTGCAGCGGGACTATAACCTCCTACTCGGCGTCTTCGTCGTCTGCTCGGCGATGGTGCTGATCTTCAATCTGATCACCGACCTCGTCTACCGCATGGTCGATCCGCGCATCGAATTCGCCACATGAAACAGTTCTGGAAATCGATGCTGCGCAATCCCGGCGGAATGATCGGCCTGGTCATTCTCGCTATCGCGATCCTGATCGCGGTATTCGGACCGTGGGTGTTTCCGAATTCACCGTGGCGGATGGTGCAACGGCCGTTCCTGCCGCCCTTCACGCTCGCCAAGGTGCCGCTCGGCACCGACGCGCTCGGGCGCGATGTGTTTGCCGGCATCATCTACGGCGCGCGCGTCTCGCTGCTCGTTGGCCTGGTTTCGACGCTGGTGGCGCTGGCGGTCGGCGTTCCCTTGGGTGCCATCGCCGGCTATTTCGGCGGCCGCATCGACGACGCGTTGATGCGGTTCACCGAATTCTTCCAGAC
>JAIEPP010000565.1 GCA_019748335.1 Xanthobacteraceae bacterium | reverse complement strand
TGCCTTCGGAGGGCAACGCTCTATCCAGCTGAGCTACGGGTGCAACAGGGCTTCATTTAGCCGATTGGCCGGGCAGGGGCAACGGCCCTTCCGGGGGTGGGGGGACGAAGGTTAAAGGTATTGGGCCGCGTTCCCCGCCAAAAAACCCATCCGTTGCGGCCGATTGGTGCTAGTCTTGAGCCCTGATCTTCTCGGCCATCGATGGGGACGTCCGATGTATAAGAAGGTTCTTCTCGCCTATGATGGGTCTATCGAGGGACGCCGCGCGTTGCGGGAGGGTGCGAAGCTCGCACAGCTCTGCCGCGCCGAGGTCTTTCTGCTGGCGGTCGTCGAGGTTTCCTCGATCATGACGCCCGAGGCCGGGCTCACCATCCCGATCGAGCTGCAAACCGAGGACTACAAGACCATCCTGAACGAAGGCATCGAGCGCCTGAAGGCGGTGGGCTTTTCCCCCACCGCGCGGCTGGAGGTCGGCGACGCCGGCCAGAAAATAGCCGAGGTCGCCGAGGAAATCGGGGCGCATCTGGTCGTGGTCGGCCATCGCCCGCAGGGGCCGCTGGCGCGATGGTTCGGCTCGATCGGCAGCTATCTGGTCAAGCGCCTGCGCTGCAGCGTGCTGGTCGGGCAAACCGAGATCAGCGACGACGAGTTCGAGCGGTTGAAGCCGCCCGAAAGGGCGGCCTCCTAGGCTCCGCCGTCATCACGCCGGAACGATGACCTTGCCGATCGGCCACAGCGCGATGCCGGCAAGCTTCAGATGCGCCCAGGCAAAGGGAATGCCGATGATGGTCACGGCCATCACCACGGCGGTGATGACGTGCCCGAGCGCCAGCCACCACCCCGCCAGCACCAGCCAGATGATGTTGCCGATGACGCCGAGCGGGCCGGTGCCGACATCCTCCTGCCCGGTATAGACCGCGCGCGACACCGCCCGGGAGCCAAACGGAAACAGCGTATAGGACGCGATATTGAACGCAGCCCGCGCCCAGGGGATGCCGACGATCGTGATCGCCATGATCACGGCGGCAACCAGCCAGCCGAACGCCATCCACGCGCCGCCGAGGACGATCCAGAGAACGTTCAGGAGCAATGAAACAGGTGACATGGCTTTGATCTCGGTCTTGCGGTGGATACGATTGAAATCAGGATACGCCGCCGGCGACATTGATTCAAATCAGAACCGTGAACCGGATTGCCGCTGTCGGCGCAGACGCTAGAATGTTCCCTGCGACACCATCAAGACGATCAAATAACAGGCGTTCCCAGGGAGAACTGTTCATGCGTCCGCTCGAATTCGGCTGGTATCTGCCCACGCACGGCGACACCACGGCCTATGGCCTGATGGAGGCGCAGATTCCGGGTTCCCCCGAACTATGCGACCGCGTGGTGCAGGCGGCCGAAAAGGCCGGATTTGAATATCTCCTGATCCCGGTCGGCTCGACGTGCTGGGAAGCGTGGATATCGGGCGCCTTCATGGCGGCGCGTTCGTCGACCATCAAGCCGCTGATCGCGGCCCGGCCAGGCTATATCAACCCGGTGCTGCTGGCCAAGATGATCTCGACCTTCGACCAGATGTCGGGCGGCCGCATCTGCGTCAACCTGATCGCCGGCCAGAACGAAAGCGAAGTCGAAGGCGAGGGCGTGCGCTACCCGAAGGAAGAGCGTTACGCGCTGATGGAAGAGGAAGTCTCGATTCTCAAGGCGCTGTGGACCACCCGGGGGCCGCTGACGTTCGAAGGCAAGTTTCACAAAATATCCGGCGCGCACATCCGGCCGCGCCCGCATCAGCAGCCGTTTCCGAAATTCTATCTCGGCGGCGGCTCGCGCCAGGCCTGGGAATTGTCGGCCAAGCATTCCGACGTGCATCTGTTCTGGGGCGACCTGCCGGAAAAGATCGCGGCCAATATCGCCGAAATCAGGCAGATGGCGCGGGCGCACGGCCGCGAGAACGACATCGGCTTCGGCATGCGGCTGCAGGTGATCTGCCGCGAAAACGAAGCGGACGCCTGGGAGGCCGCGGACCAGTTGGTGCGCCACGCCACCGAGCGGCAGAAGCAGGAAATGAAGACGCTCTACAACAAGTCCGAGGCCAACCAGCGCGTGCAGCAGCTGGCCCGCGAACATGGCGATCTCCTGCTGCCGCATCTATGGACCGGGATCACAAAAGTTCGCCCCGGCGCCGGCATCGCCGTGGTCGGCAACCCCGCACAGTGCGCCGATACGCTGCAGCAGTTCATCGATGCCGGCTGTCACTCGTTCTGCCTGTCCGGCTATCTGCATGACGAGGAAGCCGAGCGGTTTGGCCGATTGATTCGCCCGATTTTGGCGGAAAACAATCGCGGGCGGTGGGCAGCGTAGGACAACGGCTATTCGTCAAGCCGAAGCGCGCGCGCTTTCGCCGATCACGCCGAGCAGCGGCCGGATCTCGGCGGCCGGCTTCGGTCGGCTGAACAGATAGCCCTGCATCTGGGTGCAGCCGAGGTTGCGCAGCACGCCGCGCTGCCCTTCGGTCTCGACGCCTTCGGCCGTGGTGGTCATGTTGCGGGAGGCCGCGATATTCACCACCGCCTGCACGATCGCCGCCGAGCCGTCGACCTCGATGTCGCTGACGAAGCAGCGGTCGATCTTGATCTTGTCGAACGGGAATCGCTTCAGGTAGCTCAAGGACGAGAAACCCGTTCCGAAATCGTCGAGCGCGATGCGGACGCCGATGCTGCGGAGCTGATGCAGGATCGCCAGCGCGGTTTCGTCGTCATGGATCAGCACCGCCTCGGTGATCTCGATCTCCAGCCGGTCTGGCGCCAGGCCGGAGGCGGCGAGCGCGCCGGTGATCCGCAACGCCAGCGTCGGGGATTTCAGCTGCACCGGGGAGACGTTGACGGCGAGCCGGACGTGGGACGGCCAGCTTGCGGCCTCGCCGCAGGCGGTCTGCATCACCCAGTCGCCGAGCTCGTTGATCAGGCCGGTGTCTTCGGCGAGCGGGATGAACTCCGCGGGCGAGACCATGCCGCGTTCAGGATGGCGCCAGCGCAGCAGCGCCTCGCAGCCGGAAACCGCGTTGCTGGAGAGATCGACCAGCGGCTGGTAGTGAATTTCGAAGCCGCCATCGACCATCGCCTGGCGCAGGTCCTGCTCCATGGTCAGCCGGGCCTTGGCGCGGGCGTCCATCTCAGGCTCGAAGAAGCGGTGGGTGCGGCGTCCCTCGGCCTTGGCGCCGTACATTGCGAGATCGGCATTTTTGATCAACTGGTCGAGCTCGGTGCCGTCCTGCGGCGCCAGCGCGATGCCGATGCTGGCGTCGGTCGACAGATGATGGCCGAGGCACTGGTAGGGCTGACGGATCGCGTCGTGGATGCGCGTCACGAACTCCACCACGTCGGCGCGGCTGCCGACGGCGGTCTGGATCACGGCAAATTCGTCGCCGCCAAGCCGGGCGATCAGGTCGGCCGGCTTGATGCAGCCCTTGATGCGGGCCGCGACCGCCTTCAACAGCTCGTCGCCGACATGATGTCCGAGCGAATCGTTGATGCCTTTGAACTCGTCGATATCGATATAGAGCAGGGCGAATTGCTCGCCGCGAGCAGCGTTCTGAAGTTCGCGCTCGATCTGTTCGCGGAACAGCACCCGGTTCGGCAGGTCGGTCAATGCGTCGTAATGCGCCAGATGTGCGATCTTTTCGTTGGCGCGCCGGCGCTCGGTGACGTCGTCGACGACGTTGACGATGTAGCTGGGCACACCCGCGGAATCGCGGATGACGATTCGCTTGGAGGTGATGTAGGCCCTGCCCATCGCCTGACTTTCCCAGAGATGCTCGTCCTTGAACAGCCCGTTGGAGGATTGCAGCGTCGCTTCCTCGTCGGCCAGGATGACGTCGGCATTTTTTTTCGGAAATACGTCAAAGGCGGTCTTGCCGACGAGCAGTTCGCGGGGGACGCCGAATTGAGCCTCGGCCACACGGTTGACCAGGAGGTAGCGGCGGTCGTGCACGTCCTTGACCGTGATCTGCGAGGGGATGTGATCGATGATCTCGCTCAGGAAGGCCTGGTTCCGGTCGCGTTCCTGTTCGAGTTTGCGGCGTTCGGTAATGTCTTCCATCGTTGCGACCCAGCCGCCATGCGCCAGTGGCTTGCTGATCGCCAGGAAGGAACGCCCGTCGGGGCATTGCATGGAGCTGTGGTTGACCTGGCCGCCCGCGATGCTTCGCATGATAGCGGTGCAGAACGCGTCGACGTCGCCGGCGAAGGATCCGGTGTCCTTGCGATGCTGCATCAGGTCGCGGAAATGAGCGCCCGGTTTCACGACGTCGGTCGACATGCCGTACATGTCGATGTAGCGCCGGTTGAAGGTGACGACGAAGCCGGAGGGATCGTACAGCACCAGGCCCTGGATCATGTTGTTCAGCGCGGTATCGAGCTGGCGGCGTTCCGCCTCCAGCCGTTGCTGCGCCTCACGGTTCTGCCGGGTGATCTGCCGGATGATCAAGAACAGGATCAGGGCGATCACCGCGGCGGCCAGTGCGGCGGCAACGACCAGGAATCTGGTTTGCGCGCGCCAGTCGGCTAGCGCGGCGGTCACCGTGTTGGTCGCGATCACGACACCGGGGAAATGTACGAGTGGCGCCGCCGAGCCGAGCCGGTCAGCGTTGTCGATCGGGCTTTGCAGGCGCAGCGTCTGTGCGCCATTCCCGTTCAGGACGCGCTGCAGCAGCGGCGCATTGGCGAATTTCCGCCCGATCATCGCGTCGACGCGCGGATAGCGGGCCAACATCGTTCCGTCGTTATGCATCATGGCGATGCTGGCGCCATTTCCAAGTGCGACGGTGGCAAAGAACTTCTCGTAATTCGCGGGGTTGATGCGCCGCGTCATCACGCCGAGAAAGATCCCGTTGGCTCCGTTCAGCCGGTGGGCAATGACGGTATTCAATTTGCCGGTGATCAGGCTCGGGACCGCCTCGGTCAGTTTCGCAGGTGCCTGCGGGTCGGACTTGAAGGTTTGAAAATAGGAACGGGCGGAAATGTTGAGCGCCGGTACCGGTGCCGATCTCGACCAGTTGATGATCTCGCCATCGGCACCGAAAATCGAAATGTCGCCGAGGTAGGACAACGCGCTGCCCCTGGATCGCAGGATCTCGTGCGCATCGAGACTTGACACCCGGTACTTGAACGTCACGGGCGAGTCGATATCGGAGACGCGCAGCCGCGCGATCACGTCGGCCGCGATGGCGTCGGAGTCCTCGAATTGTTCGTCGAAGTGACGGGTGAGCAGGACGACGGTATTTTCCAGTTCGCGCTCGCCATTGACCAGCGCGCGCTCGCGGAATTCGCCGGCCATCATGATCGTGCCGACGAAAATCGCCGCGACCAGAAGTCCGCCGCAAAGCGTCAGCCACAACACCGGACCACGGACGGTCGCGGCCAGATGCCGTCCGGCCGCCTCGATTCGAGACCCGATACCCCGGACATGTTGAATGAGATCGCGCATTCCCCGTGCTCCCACGGGCATTCATACAACGTCACGATGTCACAAGCGGTTAGCAAAACCGGTTACTTAAGGCTTAACCGGCAGCGGCCCCGGCTCCGCGGGCCAGGGGCGCCGTGCGATGCGGGCGCAGCGGAGCGCCGGGCATCCACGTCCGTTAGCGGCGATAGCTGCCGGCGCGCGAATAGACCGGGCGGGATTCCTGCGTTGGGCGGCTGGTGAGGCTGGCGCGCGCCTCGCTGGCGAGCGGCATGCCGGGCTTGAGCTCCTCCAGGAAAATCGGTCGTGAGAAATAGTAGCCCTGCGCGTAGCGGATCTTGGTGGCGGCCTGCAGATAGGCCAGTTCCTCGAAGGTCTCGATGCCCTCGGCGATCACGGTCATGCCGAGTGCTTCGCTCAGGGATTCGATCGCCCGCAGGATGCCCTGGCTGCGCGGGCGCTTGTGGATGTCGGTGATGAAGGAGCGGTCGATCTTGATCTCGTCGGCGGTGATGTCGGCCAGTGCCGACAGTGACGAATAGCCGATGCCGAAATCGTCGATCGAGATTCCGACGCCAAGCCTGCGGAAGATCGGCAGGATCTCGTCCTGAAAATGCGTCTTGGTGACGAAGGCGTCTTCCGTCACCTCGACCATGAAGCGCTTCGGGAATCCGGTGGCCTCGAGTGCCTGCGCGAACGGCCGCATGAATTCCGGATTGCCGGCCTGTTTGGCCGCGACGTTGATGCTGATCGTGGTGTTGGGCCCGAAGGTTTCGTTGATCAGGTCGATCGACTTGACGATCTCCGCCAGCACCAGATGGGTCAGTTCGTCGATCAGGCCGAGCTCGACGGCGAGATTGATGAAGGTGCCGGGTGCCTGAATCACGCTCTCGTCGTCCTTCAGCCGCACCAGCGCCTCGATACCCTTGACCTCTTCGGTCCTGATATCGACCTTGGGCTGGAACGCGCAGCAGAAGCGCTTTTCCAGGATCGCCAGCCGCAGCGATTGCTCGACCTTCATCCGTGCTTGCGCCTCGCGCTCCATGCTGTCGTCGAAAAATGCCGCGGCTCCCTTGCCGGCGTTCTTGACGCGGTACATCGCGATGTCGGCGTTCTGTCTCAGCACTTCGTAGCTGCGGCCATGTTCGGGATAGAGGCTGACGCCGATCGAGGTCGATGCGAAAATTTCGGAATCGTCGATGAAGAACGGCGCCTTCAGCCGCTGCAACATGAAATTTATGAACTCCGCGACCTCGTTCTCGCTCTGGATCGGGTTGAGCAGCAGCACAAATTCGTCGCCGCTGATTCGCGACAGGATGTCGGTTTCGCGCAGATCGAGCCCCAGCCGCTTGGCCATCTCGACCAGCAGGGAGTCGCCGATGCCATGTCCGTAATAGTCGTTGATATGTTTGAAATTATCGATGTCGAGGAAGGCCAGTGCGAAACGACCCCGCGCGCGGTCGTGGCGCAGCAGGTCATCGACGCGATGTTCGATCACGCGGCGGGTAGGCAGGCCGGTCAGTTCGTCATAATAGGCCGAGCGAAACAGATGATCCTCGAACACCTTCTGCTCGGTGATGTCGGCGGAGCTCGACAGCAAAAAGCTGCGCTCGGCGATCCGGACCGGCCGGTGCGAGGTGAGAAACACCTGTTTGGCCTGGCCGCTGGTGACGGTTTCCTCGAGGACGGCGGCGCGGCCGGCGCGGAGCAGTTCGAGGCAGGTCTCGCGGCGATCGCCCGGCCGCGAGGGCGTCGGCGCGGTCTCGGACATCTGCAGCAAGGCCGCGGCGGCATCGTTCGCCAGCAGAAATTCGCCGTGCTCGTTCTGAAGGGTCACGCCGGTCGGAAGCAGCCTGAAGACATCCCGCAGGATGTGCAATTCGGAACCGATGGCGCCTTCATTGCCGGCCGGGATCGCGGCGGCTTGAAAGTCTTGTTTATTGGGACTGTGCATAGCCATCGAGAGTGCCAAACCCCCTTGTAGGTTTGGTTAAGTGGAACTGTGAAAAGTGGCGACGCTGGTATCGGTTGGCACATTCCAGGCCGATCGCACCGATCGTCATTAACAGAATGTCAACGCGGCCGAATGGCGCTTGCGATTATGGTTGCGGTTCGCGTGTTTGGTGCGACGTTTCGCGCCAATGCCATGGTTGCGCTCAATTCGCGGGGATCCGGCACTGCATCGTGCAATGGACGCCGGTTTTCAGGAAGCTGATTTCGGTCTTGCCGTCGAACGCGCGTAGTGCCGAGTGCAACAACTTGGTGCCGAAGCCCTCCGTCCCGATATTTTCGACAGCCGGCCCTTCGGTCTCGTCCCAGGTCACGTTGAGACGACCCTCCGACACCGTCCATGACACCTGCAGCAGCCCGCGGGGGGACGAAAACGCACCGTATTTGCCGGCATTGGTGGCCAATTCGTGAAAGATCAATGCCAGGCTGACCGCCAGTTTGGCCGGAAGAAACAGGGGATCGCCGTTCAGATTGAACCGGACATGGCCGTAAGGCCCGAGTTCGGAGCGCAGCAAGTCCTTGATATCGCAGCCGGTGCCATCGACCCGCGCAATCAGGTCATCGGTCGTCGAGAGTGCGCGGATGCGGTGATCGATCCTGCCCCAGATCTGTGGCTGGTCCTGAAGCACCTGGTGCAGCACGGCATGGATGGTCGATGTCTTGTTCTTGAGCCGGTGCTGCAACTCGTCGACGAGAAGTTTGCGGTATTCCTCTTCCTCGATCAGGCGTTTGGCGATTTTCCGCTGCTGCGCAACGATGGTTCGGTAGTGCTCGACCCCCCAGATGGTGAGGCCGCAGACCGCCCAGAAGATCAGCAACAGCGCCAACCTGGCGGAATCGGCAACGGCGCTGCTGAAATTGATGACGACGCCGAGCAGACCGCCCGAGACCGCCGTTCCGATGCCGATCCGCGAACCGCCGACCGCGGTCGCGAAGAACACGGCCGGAAAATACGGCGTGAAGAATACGTCGGGCCGGATCTGGGCCAATCCCCATCGCACCGCAGTCGCCAGAGCCAGACAGAAAACCGCGAAACCGGTCGTGAAAAGTGGCGAGGGCTGGGAAATTCCCTGCCAGCCGCCCCTGAATTCGTCGATCAATTTCGTCATCGTTGTTGTCACTTCACGTGATCAGCGAATCCAAAATAAGGCCGAGCGTAACGGATTCCCGGGATTTTTCCGTGAGCGGAGGCGCCAGGCCGGCTCGCCCGCCGCTGCCCGTCCGGACCGGCTCGCTTGCCTTGTTCCCGGTGGACGGGAATATTGCATGCAAGCGAAATCGACAGGGGAATCGATATGGGACGGCTGGACGGCAAGGTCGCGGTGATCACCGGCGCGACGAGCGGCATTGGACTGCATACCGCGGAAATATTCGTCGCCGAGGGGGCGAAAATCGTGATCGCCGGGCGCCGCGCGCCGGAGGGCGAGGCGCTGGCCAAAAAGCTCGGCCCGGCCTGCATCTTTCGCCAGACCGACGTCACGGTGGAAGCGCAGATGAAGGCTCTGATCGCGCTGTCGGTGGAGAAATTCGGCCGCATCGATTGCTTGTTCAACAATGCCGGCGGGCCGGCGCAGACCGGCGGCATCGAGGGTCTCGAGGTCGATCGCTTCGATGCCGCAATGGCGACGCTGTTGCGCAGCGTCATGCTCGGCATGAAACACGCCGCCCCCCATATGAAAAAGCAGGGGTCCGGCAGCATCATCAACAACGGCAGCATCGCGGGCCGACTGGCCGGCTTTTCCTCGTCGATCGTTTATGGTGCGGCAAAGGCCGCCGTGATCCATCTGACCAAATGCGTGGCGATGGAGCTCGGCGAATCCAACGTCCGCGTCAATTCGATCTCGCCGGGCGTGATTGCGACCGGCATTTTCGGCAAGGCGCTCGGACTGTCGGTCGAAGCCGCCGAAAAGACGCCGGCCGTGATGCGCGAGGTCACCAGGACGGCGCAGCCGATTCCGCGCGCCGGCCTGCCCGAGGATATTGCCCACGCCGCCGTGTTTCTCGCCAGCGACGAATCCGCCTTTATCAACGGCCACGATCTCGTGGTTGACGGCGCGATCACCGGCGGCCGCAACTGGAGTCAGCAGCAGCAGGGCTACATCGATATGCGCAAGAGGTTCGACCAGGGGGCGGGGTAGGTTGCCGTCATTCCGGGGTGGTCCGAAGGACCATACCTCAGGGTGCAATTGCACCCCGGGGAATCTCGAGGTTCCGGGTTCGATGCTTCGCATCGCCCCGGAATGACGGACTAAAAACCGGAAGGGGAAAAACTAAATGTCCGCAGCATCTCGACTATCACCGACATCAGACTTCCGCCCATTCTATCTGGCCGTCATCGCCGGTCTCGCCTGCGCCTTCGTTCTCGGCAAGGCATTGCCGTCAACGATGGACGCGATCTCGGCGATCATCGAGCCGCTCTGTGCCAGCAGCGATCCCACAGGTTCAACACGCGATACGGTCGAGCCGATCTCCTCGCACGCGCTGCCGAACGTGCCGGGAAAACGAGTTACCATCGTGCGCGTGTTCTACGGCCCTGGCGGATTTACCCGCGCGCACCGGCATGCCGGCTCCGTCACCGCCTACATCACCAAGGGCGAAATTCGCTCGCAACTGGCCGGCGGTGCCGTCGAGACGTTCAAGGTCGGCCAGTCGTTCTTCGAGCCGCCCGGCGCGGTGCATCTGGTTTCGGCCAATGCCAGCAACAGCGAGTCCGCGGAATTGATCGCGGTGTTCGTGGCGGACGAGGGCGCGCAGCTCACGACATTCGTGGAGTGACGGCGGCTAGAGCGTTTTCGAGCGAAGTGGACACCGGTTCGCGTGAAGAAAACGCGTCAGAACAATAAACTAGAGCCCGGTTCTGATTCGATCAGAACCGAAAAGGCTCTAGACCGGCTTGATCACCACCCGCAATCCGTCGCGCGGCTTCGGGATCGGCCAGATCTGCCAGTCGGGCTTGTAGCCCGGCTCCAGCGACACGCTGAGATTTTGCAGGAAATGCCGCGCAAAACATTTGGCCTGCATATAGGCGAAGTGCAGACCGAGGCACATATGCGCGCCGCCGCCATACGGCACCCAGGCAAAACGATGCCGGTTGCGCTGCGCCTCGTCGGTGAAGCGAAGCGGATTGAAGCTTTCCGGATCGGGCCAGATATCCGCCATGTGGTGGGTGAACAGCGGATTGATGCCGACCATGGTGCCGGCCGGGATCGCGTAGCCCTTGAAGGTGAAGTCGCGGATGGCGCGGCGCGGCATCGAGGGCACCGGCGGCTTCAGCCGCAAGGCTTCCTTGAAGGCCATCTCGGTCAGCGGCATGGCTTCGAGATTGTCGAAGCTCGTGGGCGCGTCCGCGGCGAGGCCGAGGGCCGTGACTTCATCGCGCAGCTTTTGCTGCCACTCCGGATGGGCGGCAAGTTCGCCGACGAAAGACGTCAGTGACGAGGTCAGCGTATCGTGCGCCGCCATCATCAGGAAACTCATGTGATCGACGATATCCTGCGTCGAGAGCAGCGCGCCGTCTTCGTGGGTGGCGTGGCAAAGCTGCGAGAACAGGTCGTCGCCGCCGCCCTTGGCGCGGCGGATCGGGATCTGTTCGGAGAAATAGGCGACGATGCGCTTGCGGCCCCTGACGCCGCGGGCCATCGCCGTGCCGGGCAGCGGCTTGCGGATCACCGCGACCGAGGCGGCCACCATGTCGACAAAGGCGTTGGTGATCTCGTCCACTTCAGGGCCGATGCCGGCGCCGAGAAACGAGGTCGCCGCGAGGTCGAGCGTAAGCTGCTTCATGGCAGGATAGAACAGCATCGGTCCGGGCTGCGCCTTCCATTGCGCAACGCGTGCTGCGATCCCGGTGTCTAGCTCGCCTAGATAGGATTTCATCGGGCCGGACTTGAACGCCACTGACAGCGCGCGCCGGTGCAGCCGATGTTCCTCGAAATCGAGCAGCATCAACCCGCGCGGAAACAGCAATCCGAGAATGCGGCCCCAGCCGAGCGACGAGGAAAACTGCTTGGCCTGATCGAACAGCACCAGCTCGTTGGCGTCCGGTCCGAGCAGCACGAGACTGGTCTCGCCGAACAGATGGCTGCGATAGACCAGGCCATATTTGGCGGACGACCGCTCGACCTGCCCCTTGGGATCGGCCAGCACGTCAAGCGTCTTGCCGATCAGCGGCCAGCCCTCGTCACCCGGAATATGCGTCAGCGAATTGCGCCGTGGCGGGGTGAAGGTATAGACGGGGGAGGCCACAGATTGCATCGACATGGCAATAGCTCCGGTTGAACCTCGGACCGCGAATATTATCCACCGGGACGGCGGCTTTGTCGCGGCTGAATATTGCCGCGCCAGCGTGTGATAGTCCGGCGAGGTAAACAACTCCTGTTTTCCCGCCGCAAACTGGAACTCGCCGGCATCGACCCGCCGACGGCCGCGTTCCTGCAGAACGTCCCCTGGGGGACGGTGCAGGGACGATTGCGGGAAATAGATAGCGTTTTCGAGCGAAGTGGACGCTGGTTCGCGTAAAGAAAACGCGCCAAAATAAAACCAAAGCTCATGCTGAAATGAAAACGGCGCGGAGGATGTCCGCACCGTTTGCTTCGTCCGAATGTTGTCGGATCAAGCTTTCTGCTTTGCCGCGGCCGCTGCCTTCTGCAGATCCGGCGCATTGATCGTCGGAATCGCCACCCGGCCAGGGCCGGTCAGCGGCAGCGCCGCTGCGGCCTTTTCGTTTTCCATGATCTTGGCCATCACGGCCTGACCGGCGCGCTCGAACACCGCGCGGTTCTCGATCAGGAAGGTCTGCGACTCCCGCAGCTTCCGGACATAGCCGTTGATCTCCGGCACCACGTAGCGCGCCACCATGTCCCAGCTGCGACGGGTGTTTTCCGGATTGGCCCAGTCATGCACGAAGCCGATGATGGTGCCGACGCCGCCGGAAACATCGATCAGGTTCTTGATGGTTTTGACGAGATCGTCGGGCGTGCCGATGGTGGAGGCGGCATTGGGACCGCCGGCGGTCTTCTCGACGG
>JAIEPP010000070.1 GCA_019748335.1 Xanthobacteraceae bacterium | reverse complement strand
CCAGCGCCACCATCGGCCAACGCCGGATGCGGCACGAGCGCAAGCCCTGCCAGCACCGTGCTGCCGAGCAACGCCGCGCGAACGCGCCGATAGCCGAAAGTCGATCCGTCACGCACGAAAAGCCGCCCCCAATTCCCCATCCGAGCCACTCTTGGCACGGGTGGCGCTGACGTGGCTTGGACGGAAGCGAAGTCTGCGGTAGTAATTGGCACCATTTTCGCGGAATCGTCGCATGACAGCACCGGACTCCCCTGCTCCGTCGGCCCCGGACCCCGTCCTGAATCTGCGCTTCTCGACAGATGCTTTCGTGGTAAGCGAGCGAATCGAGGCATGGCGAGACCTGTTCGGCCACACCATCTGCCAGGCCGACATCGAGCCGGTCGGCGACGTGCCGTTTCATTCCGACGTGGTGCTGCGCGCGTTGCCGGGCCTCGGCATGGCCTCGGGCATCTGCTCCGGCGCGCGCTACTGGCGGCCAGCGCATCTGGTCGCGGACGACGACCTGATTTTCGTCGTCAATCATATCGGCACCGATCTCGCCAACATGCTGGGGCGCGAGACCATCGTGCAATCCGGCGAGGCCGTGCTGGTCACGACCGGCGCAATCGGCGGCGTCATCAACAAGGCAGCGACGCGCTTCACCACCATTCGCGTGCTGCGCGCGGCGATCGCGCCGGCGCTTGCCGATGTGCATGAAGCGATGGTGAAGCCGGTCGCCGCCGGCAACACTGCGCTGCGATACCTGCTCGACTATATTAGCGTGCTCGAGGATACCGATGCACTGGTTACCGCTGAGCAGCAGCGGCTCGTGGTCTCGAACGTTCACGACCTCATCGCGCTCGCGGCCGGCGCAACGAATGAAACGATCGCGGTCGCGAAACATCGCGGCCTTGCCGCCGCACGGCTGCGCGCGATCAAGGCTGACATTCGCGGCCGGATCGGCGCCAGCGCGATCGACGCTGCCGCGCTCGCTGCGCGCCACGACGTCACGCCGCGTTATGTGCAGATGCTGTTCGAGCGCGAGGGAACGACCCTTTCAGAGTTCATGCTGCTGCAGCGCCTTGCGGCCGCGCACCGGATGTTGTGTGACCCGGCGCAGGATCACCGCAGGATCGCCGACATCGCGCTCGCGGTCGGCTTCGGCGACATTTCCTATTTCAACCGGATGGTCCGGCGGCATTTCGGCCGCACGCCGTCGGATGTAAGAAACAACAGCGATGCGCCGCGTGGCGGTTGAGCGCGGGATGGCCGCTCTGGAGCAAAAGACGACCTGACGGCCTCGAAATCCAACTTCCGGTCTGCCCAGTCCACGGACATCAGTCGACTCGCTCGGCTTGTCCGCTTTGGGCCACAGCCAGACTGATCACGGCAGCAAATAGGGCATTATCCGGTGCACTCACGTGCCGTGGAGGAGCCGTCAAACGCGCGAGTAATCTTCTGCGGGAACTCGTCGATCCAGCCAGCGTGCTGGTGCCGGCATCGCAATTTCGATTTGTGCAGTCGCTGGCGCCCCGAGATACTGACTCGATAAGGGACGGATCAGGGATTTAAGGCAGGTCGATTCTGTGACCGTAAATTATAAGCAGTCGTTTGCCGCTAGCCAACGGCTAGCGTACTCAGCCTCGCCACAAGCGCAACAGGTAGCCCCAATGAAAAATGAACTGACGCGCGAGGTAAGGTGAAATAGCGCGGTAAATCTCTAGCTGCGAGGGAGCCGATCCCAGATAACGCTTGCGAATCCTATCCATCTCAAGCCGACCGATATGGTAGTTGCTGGCGGTCTTTTGTTGGTCGTGCACGCGAAAGCATGCCATAAATCGGCTCGCACGCTCGAATTTGAATCCAGCCGCCTGTGCTCGCAGCTCAAAATCCCAATCGAGTGCATACTGGAAGCTGCAATCCATATTGCCGATCGCGTCCCAAACGCGCCTGCGCCAGAACATTGTTTCCTGGGGAATATAACCGACATGCAGCAGAGCTCTCGTACTGTGAGGCGGAAATACCGCCCGGCCGATTTCCGATCCCTCATTGTTAATAAATATCCGGTGACCGTAAACGATGTCGACATCCGGCCGTCTATGGAAAAAATTAGCCACATAAGCTAGCGTGCCCGGAAGTAGCGTATCGTCGCTGTTCAGGTAACACATGATCTCTGACTCGACGCCGTTGAACCCGATGTTGATGGCGTCAGATTGCCCCTTATCGGGCTCGCTTTTCCAGCTGATTTTATTGCCATAAGACTTCAGAACGTCGATCGTCCCATCGTCCGAGGCGGCGTCCTGGATATGATAGAACAGCTTCGGGTAATTCTGGGACAATACGCTGTCGATCGCGGCTCTCAGATATCGCCCCTGATTGTAGCTTGGCGTAACAATGGCGATCGACGGCACCGGGGCTGGCAGCGCAGGCTGGCCGGGCAGCGCGCTTAGATCTACGCTGCGCGGCGAATACTGTTCGAAAGTCCACATTGGCGGCTGCAACCAGGATCGTCTGGGGCGGGCGCGCGACCGACGATTTTCTGCATGCAGCCCGGCATGGAACCCCTTCAGCGCGCTAGGTCTTTTCTCAATCGAATTATGTTTCTCCAGAACCCCGCGTCGCAAATCGTCGTTCGACGGGTCGACCTTCGAAATATTCGTCGCCATTTTTCTCTGGCGCAATCGCTTCAGAAGTTTTTCGGGAGTCGTTAACCCGCGCGACGGACACTCGATGCAAACCTTGCGCAATTCCCCTGACAGCAACTCCGATCGGAGCGAGAAAAACTCGGGCCCATTCAGGATATCATTGAACGGTGTTTTGTTTAAGTTACCCAGCGCCTCTTGATGAAACCAGCAGCACGGCCACACATCACCGTTCGTCTGAATGAATGGCTGAAACCAGGGATCAAGACAATCGCGAGTCTGGCCCGGAAGCGATCGTGTATTGACATTCCTGGGTTTCAAAACGAGGCTCACAAACGTTTGAGGAGACACTGCTTCCAACCGGCGATTGCCAGCAGTTACCACGATATCGACGATGGTTGGGGCTGAGGGAGACGGAACGGACTCTTGACGCCGAAGCGGACAAGACTCTCGTTAATACCTTCCATAATACCAGGCTGCACCTTTAGCTCGGCTTTGGAAGCAGATGCCAGAAGGCTCAGCTGCTTGATATCCTCGCATGCGGCGAGAAGCTCTGGCAAATCCAGTCTGGCGGGATGAAGTGGGCTATCCGGCAGAGCCTCATACTCAAGAAGATTGCCAAGCGTAAAAGTCGTCACACCACAAAGTGTGCCCATCCGGAACCAATCTGCCAGGCCAGTCGTTACGGCATCGGTAAGGGTACATTGCCAGTTGAAACGCGGAGTAAGACTCAGCTTCTGCGCTTGCAACCGGATCAGGGTCATATTGTAGAGTACAGTTTCGATGTCTGTCTTGCGGCGAAGGCTCTTGAGCAATTTACGGTCAATCGTGTCGATGCTGACCGTGATGTGCGTCATGCGTGCCAACGCATCCACCTCGGAATCGGAAAACACTTTCGAGAAATTCGAGGTGATGCAGATCGCGATATCGCGAAGTGTGAATTCCCGGCAGATGGCCTCCCAATGCGGGATTATGGTCGTCTCGCCGTGCCCGCTGATCTGAACCAACCGAACTTTAGCGGCAGCCATGCCATCTGCCACCTCGCCGATCCTTGAAAGATCGAAGTTGGATCCGCGATAGCCCGGCGCGCTGACGGCGCAATAAGTGCAACGCAGATTGCAGTTGGTTGTGACCTCCCAAAGCGCCACTTCCACGAACGGCGTAGACAGGTCAGCGTCGGTGAATTTCCGCTGGTCATTCACAAGTTTTCCCCCTTCCGCGAGGTCCTCTGGCGCGTCTTCAGATAGGCAAAGAGAAGCTTGGCGGCGTCCGCGCCTGCGTCATTGATTTCAGTCAATTGACCTTCCAACCAAGGCAAAAGAAATCGGTTCCAAGTTAACGAAGGTAGCTGCCATCCTGCGACAGCTGCGATTATGAATGGACCGCGATGAAGCCGATGCTGCCGAACAAGCCGCACGGCGTTCGGCGGGTAATCGAGGACTTCTTTGGCAAACCGAGCGAGCACGCCGAGAAGACCAGTCCGAGCTTCGCTTCCATGATCCGTCTGGCCGCAGCCATGACAAAACTTCCGATGACTCTCAATGGATCCTAGATAACAGCGACTGTTACCGATTCGTCACGCGATAATTCCAACATTTCGCTCGTTGAGATATTGTTTGTGCCTGCCTACGCAATGTTGTTGTCCTCGTAACGTGTCGACGAGAAAATCGATATCCTGCTTGGTATGCCCGGTATTGAGTTGGATACGAAGACGCGCCTTACGCAATGGCACTGCTGGGAAACGAACAGCATCGACGTGGATACCGAATTCGCCCAGCGACCGCGCAAGCCCATCAGCCACATCTTCATCTCCGACGAGAATTGGAACGATTGGAGAGTTGGTCGAAACTAGCCGATAGGGCAGATCAGACATTCTCTTGACGAAGTAACGCTGATTTTCCCACAAGCGCACACGACGCTCCGGTTCATCCCTGATCATGTCTCCCGCTTCGCAAAGCGCCGCTGCTTGATCCGGGGGTAATGTTGAAGTGAACCCATACGCTGAGCAGGCCAGTCGAATGATCTGCGCTATATGCGACTCAGTTGCGACGAACCCGCCGATTCCACCATAGGCCTTACTCAGCGTGCCCATGTAGATCATGCGTTCGCTTGTAATACCAAAATGTTCGGCGATTCCGCCGCCATGCTCTCCAAGAACGCCAGCGCCATGAGCATCGTCAACATACAGTGTCGTATCGTAACGTTCAGCAAGCTGCAGCAAGTCAGGCAGTGGTGCAATATCCCCGTCTTGACTGAAGACTCCATCGGTGACGATGATTTTGGTCGATACCGTTGACCTCTTGAGAAGCGCTTCCAAATGGTTAAGGTCGAGGTGACGATATGTCGCTCGCGCGGCTCCGGACATACGAATACCTTCGCGGATGCTGATATGATTAAATTCATCACCAAAATATGCGTAGGTATATTCTCGCGCGCTCGTAAATCCGCAAATTCGTGCGTATTTGGATGTTTGCGGAAGAGACGATAAAACGCCCAAATTCGCCAAGTATCCTGTTGCGAATAGGACCGCAGCATCCTTCTTTTTGCAGGCGGCGAGCTTGCGCTCAAGTTCACCATAGATTCCTAAATCTCCACCGAGCAGCCGCGACTCACAGTTTCCCACACCGTAGGCTTCCAGACCTCTCCTGGCTGCCTCGATCAAACGAGTGCTTTTCGCGAGTGAGAGATAGTTATTGGTGCTGAATGAAACATATTTCCTGCCGTGCGCGGTAAAATTCGGATCTGGCAATGACTCGACGCGATCGCCGATATGAAGGTTTTGGCTCGTTAGCCATTCAGCCATTTCAACAAATTCTTGCAAGCAAGCTCCTCAATCTTGGTTTACCCAAGCGCCTATTAGTCACGATGAACCCAGCATTTGAAATCGAGGAATGCATGATCGCGACCCAGTCAAATTGCAAACGTCGCTTTCATCTCTCAATCATCTGATCGAATGCGACACCGATCCGCTTTTCCTTGCGCCAGACGATGTGGCAAGGCCGCTTCAGTTGATCGGTCTGAACAACCAGAGTGAAGCAGTCGGGGATATACAGCGGACTAACAACTTCGAGCGCAGCCCCGGTCTGAGATAGGTTACGAACGGTACAGTCGATTGCGCCGCCGCCAAATTGAATCGAGCCAAGCTTTAAAACCCGGCGCCGCGGTGCATTCCGATGATCGTCCATTGGACTAAGATACCAAACCTCCAGCTATTCGACCAACTCGCCGATCAACTCGCGCCATTATTACTGCTACTTTGATGCCAACATCATTTTGCCGAGAGCGCAGGCTCACGAGGGGCGACACGTTGAGGCAAATCGCGGCTGATTTTGGATTGCAGATCAACCAGGTCGGTGAAGGTGTCGGCCTGACGCCGCAACTCGTCGCCGATCATTGGCGGCTGGGTTGAGATCGTCGAGACTACGGTAACCCTTACTCCCCGGCGCTGCACGGCTTCGACCAGCGAGCGGAAATCGCCATCGCCCGAGAACAGAAACATCTGATCGATATGTTGAGCGATCTCCATCGCATCGACCGCGAGTTCGATATCCATATTGCCCTTGACTTTGCGGCGGCCGCTAGCGTCGGTAAACTCCTTAGTTGCCTTGGTGACTACGGTATAGCCGTTGTAATCAAGCCAATCGATCAAGGGGCGAACCGACGAATACTCCTGATCTTCAATAATGGCCGTGTAGTAGAAAGCGCGCAGCAGAATTCCGCGGCTCTGGAACTCCTTCAGAAGGCGCTTGTAGTCGATTTCGAAGCCGAGTGTCCTGGTGGTTGAGTGGATGTTGGGTCCGTCAATAAAAAGCGCAATCTTGTTGGAAGTTTCATTTGACATGAGCAATCTCTTAAAGTGATCCGTGATGACGGAATGAATATTGAAGAATTTGTCAAGGAGATTATGCTCCACTCCGTCTCCAAGACGCATGACACGTTGGTGACAGAATAGGTCAGCTAGCTGACGCCACGCTGACGCCGCCTCGCATTTTTTCGGCTGGAGATTACAACTCGCTGGCATTCGCAGCCTGCGGGTGCGAGGAAGAACCGGATTTTCTGGTCGCCATGAGGTTGGAGAAAGCGCATGAGATTGCTCGTCGTGGAGGATAACCAGAATCTGGCCGCGATCATCACGAAGCTTCTCTCGAACAACCTGTATGCCGTCGACACGGTCGAAACCGTAGACACTGCGCGCGCCGCTCTCACCGCAGTTGATTACGACCTTGTCCTGCTCGACCTCTCGCTACCCGACGGAGATGGAAGCGATATCCTTCGCTCGCTTCGACGCGAAGGTCGCACGACACGCATCCTGGTCACGACGGCGCGCGCGGACGTGTTGCAGCGCGTCGAAACGCTGAACGATGGTGCCGACGATTATCTCGTGAAGCCCTTCTCTGTTGACGAACTGCTGGCACGCGTACGGGCACTTCTACGGCGTCCATCCGAGGGTAAGCAAGTGGTTCTGACGGCAGGTCGTCTCACCCTTGACACCACGTCACTAACTCTAAGTGTCGCTGGACAGGTAACGGCGCTGCCGCGCCGCGAACTCGGCATTCTCATTACGCTACTCGGTAGTCAGGGTCACCTGGTGCCGCGGCGCAAGCTTGAGAATGCTGTATATTCCTTCGACAATGAAGTAACGCCGAACGCCATTGAGGCAGCGGTTTCACGGCTACGGCGGCGCCTCGATAGCCTTCACGCTTTGGTAACCATCACGGCCATGCGGGGCCTCGGCTACATCCTGACTGAAAGTGACATCGCATGAACCACCAACCCAATCGGACACTGGCGCAGCTGCTGGCGATCCGAATGAGTCTGGTGGCGGTCGGCGTGTCATTCGCGCTGATGGCTCTAACCACACTATACTACACGCTGGATACGCCGCAGCTCCGTCGACTGACCTTGGAATTGCAGGTACACCACATCATCGATGCCATACGGCGGGGCGATGATCCCGCGACCTGGACGCTCTACAAAACTTATCCGGGGTCCTATGGGTTCCGCGTTTTCGATCATCGGCGTGCGTCTGAGCGCAAACTCATTACGGAAGCGAACGCCGGCCTACTGACGTCCCTTGGGACCGACTCTGGAAGTTCCGGCAATAGCGCTGGCAAGGACCTCGTCAGCGGACTTAGTTCGGTCACTTCGGGTGACATCAATGGCGACGGCGAACCCGACAACATCTGGCTACTAACGAGCCGCGGCGAGATTGGCGATCAATTCTACTGGGTGCAGGTAGCAATGGTGGACGATCCTGCCTGGCAATGGAAGGCCGTGCTCGGCACGGAGCTTTTTAATCACGTAGTGGTGCCAATTCTCTTTATTGTGCCGGCGCTGATGCTCGCGGTCTATTTAGCGACGCGACGTGCGCTTAAACCGCTTAGCCGTATCGCGCGGCAGGCAGATGAGCTCAGCGGCGCGGTGGCATCCGGCCGGCCTTTTGCGCTCCTCTCCGGAGGAGGTCTACCGCTGGAATTTGACGGCGTTGTCACCGGGATTAACGCGATGATCGGCAAGCTCGACCGCTCGCTCTCTTTACAGAAGGAGTTCACCTCGGATGTTGCACATCAGCTGAGGACGCCGCTCGCGGTGCTGCTGCTTGAGGTTTCCGCACTCCCACCGGGTGACGCGCTGAACCACGTGAAGCGGGAGCTGGGCGATCTTGCAGATTTAGTCAACCAGCTCTTGCGCTTCGCGCAAGCGGAAGACGCGATGGTGCATCAGCGCCACGCTGTCGACATCGCAGAGACTGCTCGGAAGGTCTGTGAGGATCTCGCAGGTGCAGCGTTCGGCGCGGGAAAGCAGATCGAGTTCGATGCGCCGGATGAGGGTGTCTTCGTCTCCGGCCAGCCTGCCCTCATCGACACGGCTATTCGCAACATTGTGGACAACGCAATCAAGCTGTCACCACGGCGCTCGACGATTTTCGTCAGGGTCGACGCCGAGCGCAATATTATCGTCGAAGACTGTGGACCCGGCGTTCCGGACGCGCAGAAGGAGCTCATTTTCAAGCGGTTCTGGCGCGCTGATGGCCGACGGGTGTCGGGGAGCGGCATTGGCCTGACGCTTGTCCGGCGCATCGCCTTCCTGCATGGCGGAGACGTCCGCGTCGAGGACCGGCCTGGCGGCGGCGCGCGCTTCGTGGTTACGCTCGGTCCTACAGCCGCGAACTGAACTAATCTGGGACCGCTTACACTCAGACTCGCTGGACGGCGTGAAGGTTCAGAGCGGATTTTGACGGCTTTCAGCGCCGGCTTGTCTCTGGCTAAAAGCCAATAGGGGTACTCTGCGCTCGTTCCAAGGGAGTCGAGCGACAGTATTGACAGATTTTCTCGCATTACCGGGCTTTGAGACAATACCTATCAGAGATTTGTCAAAACGTGACATCGCTGTAACCACCACCAGAAGAACGAGGGTGGAAGATAAATCGGCACCCCCGGGGTCAGTTCGAACCAGGGGTGCCCAAGCTGCGGCTGGAATCCTAGCTTCCAGGCCACCCACTGTGTGGCCGCCACATGGTGGCGAGCACGATCGCGAGAACGATGAGGATCTGGCCTCACAGGATACGGGTCGCGGACATGGCATCAGGTTCAAGTGCTGCTGACCGCGACACACAAGAGATACTTTTCGTGAGGCGTAGTCATGGCGGCCACGGGCTACGATTCGGACGGACGAAGTTGATATTGCATCGAAGGCTCAGGTTCCGTCCGTGGCAGCGCAAACCAGATCCACGCGACGACCTGAAGTCCGAGATTAAGGGCACAAGCGGTCTGATAGGCGATGGCAGGATAATGTCCTGCCTCTGCCGTCCATTGCTGGACCACGACGCCGGTTACGTATTGCACGAGGAATGCCATAGCGATGTGGAACAGATTAAGTGCCCCATTGGCACGCCCGGCCAGCTCCTTCGGAAAATACTCGGCCATGATGGCGAAGCTAAGCACGGTCGCAGCACCCACCGCCGCCACGACAGCCCATTCGAGATACGACGGTATTGGCAGGCGCAGGATCAACGCGAACTGGGCTGCGATAAACGCAACCGCTACGAACCCAAGCAGCACTTCTGGTCCGACGCCACGCTTGCGCAGCCGATCGGAAGCCGTCCCAAGGAGAATTGCGCCAAGGCTCAGCGCTACCGCCATGCCAAACAGGTGCTGCACCACCTCCGCTCGATCAAAACCATCCACGTCCTTCAGCCATTGCGCGGCCCAGAGTCCCTGCAGCGCCCACGCTGTCCCAATGCAGGATGCCGAGAGTGGCGCAATGCGCCAGAAGCGCGGATCGGCATAAACGGTTTTCAAGCCAACCAGGACTGCGCCGCTTGCGGGCAATTTCGCCTCCGGCACGACAAAATAGACCAGGACCGCACTGGCAGCACTTAAGCCGGCGAACAAACCAAACAATTCACGCCAACCGAGCCAAGTGAGTAAATATTCCGCCGGCAAGGTTGCGGTCACGGCACCCAGCGCACCCAGCATCACCATCAAGCCGTTGAGGAGCGGCACGCGCTCGCTCGGAAACCAGAGCACGAGCGCCTTCAATCCCGCGGTCAAGGCAGAGGCGACACCGAGACCGATCAACGCCCGGCCTGCCAGAAGCATCCAGAAATTGGCTGACACCGCGAACAGCCCCGACCCAATCGCCGCAACCACTAGAAGCGCACTTTGAATCCGCCGCGGGCCGTATCGGTCGAGCAAGATACCGATGGGTATCTGGGCCGCGGCAAAGGTCAGGAAGTAGACGGAGGTCAGCAAGCCGAGATCGTCGGCGCCAAGCCCTAATTCCGCCGTCAGTGGCGCCGCCATGACCGCATTGATGGTCCGAAAGAGATAGGCGATGTAATAGCCGGCGACGAAAGGCAGGAACACGCGCGGGATCAGCGACCGGAATTTGACCGGTTCCTTAGCCACCTGTCTCGCTTTGGCTGGCCAGGTCCACGGGGATAGTGTCGGAGTAACCGCCCCCTCACCTTCTTCGATCCCGCGGCAGGTACCGGATTCAGTGAACAGCGCTGCTTCGACGGCCTGGAAAGCCACCGTTGCTGCCGTCCTCCCGGACGGCAGCATGCACGGGTGTATCGTCAGCGAAGTTGGATGCGGGAATACCCTGTTCGTAAACTGTGGATTCAGTGCCTGGCGGATCGTCATCGTGAGGATTGAATTCTGGATCGTCCGCCCTCGCTGGGCTGGCCCTCTCGATTGTCTCTCCAATCAGGGAAATGCCGTGATCAACCCGCCTTCCGACTTGGGCTGCAAATTCCTGGAATCGTTGTGCCCCAAGCGCGCACGCGGCACCCTGCGCGGTTATCGGCAATATCGGTGTCACGGCCAGATGAAACCGCGCATGAAGGGCAACCGTCTCGTTCGCGACCCTCAGATTGCGGTCGAGCTGTTCGATTTGACGGCTTAATCCGGCGAGATGGCGTCCAACGCTCGGGGAATCGCCGACATCGTCGTCAGAACCCAGAAAGCGTTCAAGGGCTGCTTCGACCAGCGCCGATTTTGTCGTACCGGGGCGCTTGGCCGCTTCTGCGAGCCGCGCAGCCATGGCTTCCGAAAGATAAACGCCAACTCTGGGTTTCATGGGAGATCTCGCTTGAGCATGACTTGCGGCCATCATCTCTGGTGCAAACGAACCACGTCTGCACCGTCTGTCTGCTGATCGATTTGAACGATCGAAGGGTCTCGGCGCGCGCCGCGAGACGTTTCCAGGCTTGGAATCATCACGGTCGCCGGAAACCCGCAACGCCAATTCCCGCGCTCGACGGCGCCAAGGAAATTTTCAATCTGAGCGTTGAATGCCACGGGCTCTTCCAGATTGATCGCGTGGCCGGTATTGGGGCAGATCCAAAGACCCGCGTTGGGCAGCGCGGATTTCAGCATCAGGTTGGTCTCAAGACACCGAGTATCTTCGTCACCCACGGCGAGCAGCACCGGAACCGCCATATCAGACAATTGATTCCTGAGATCATGCAGCGATGGTCGTGCGGCCTGGCAATGCGCCATGGTTTTCGCCATGCCTTGCGGCGAATGCTGCCGCAGGCGGAGCACGAAATCCCGCCAACTGTTCCGGTCCTTGTATTTCAACTGGATGCGAGCCGGACCTCGCGCCATGCGCTCAGCCATCGAGACCATTCCGTGCTCGACGAAAATTCGCGAGAGAACCGAAGTCTCCCTCAACCAGTCGTCACGATGAGCGGGATGGCAGCCCGACCCGACACTGCCTGCGACAATCGCGCTGACTTTTTCCGGATAGCGCAAGGCGAACTGCAAGGCGGTATATCCGCCCATGCTCAAGCCGATCAGGTGAGCACACTCGATTCCAAGACTTCGCATCAAGGCAGCGATGTCGTCCACCGCAAGTTCCCAGCCGTAGGACTGGGGATCCTCGGGCACGTCGCTCGGCGGATAGCCGCGGGCGTTGTAGGCAATGCAACGGTAACTCCGGAAGAAGGTGCTGATCTGGGCATCCCAGCCGCGCATGTCGGAGGCGAATTCGTGGATGAAGATGATGGGATCGCCATAACCGCTTTCCTCGAAATAGAGTTTTGCTCCGACTGCATCGAAATACGGCATCGCCTATCGCCCCCCAATTTGCGCGGTCAGGAGCAGATTCAGAAAAGCAGATCGGTTTGCAATCGCTCAATGTCAGGCATCGTGTTCTGGCGTAGCCTGGCGAAAAAATACCGGGGCTCAGCGAGCCATCGAATTTCGCTGGCCTCATCTCGCTGGAGCTTTCAGAGTTCGAGCCCACGCTTTCGCCCAAAGCTCCAATCGACTCCCCCGCCCGGTAACATCACGCCGGATACATGGCGGCCAAGCTGCGGTTCCAGCGCGGGCCGCCAGGGCACGAGCTGGAAACCAAGGCC
>JAIEPP010000313.1 GCA_019748335.1 Xanthobacteraceae bacterium | reverse complement strand
ACCGGATGGGCCATCGACACATGGGCAACGCAGCCACGGCCGAAGAATGAGCTCTCGCGCTTGTGGGTGCGGTCGACGAACTGATCGACCAGCACAAAGCTGCCGGGCGGCAGGTCCTCCCTGAACGAACCGCAGGCCGAGAGCGAAACGAGGTCGGTGACCCCTGCCCGTTTCAGCACGTCGATATTGGCGCGGTAGTTGATGTCGGAAGGCGACAGCACATGTCCCTTGCCGTGCCGCGGCAGGAACACGATCGGGAGCCCCGCGATGACGCCACGCGTCAGCGGCGCCGACGGCTCGCCCCAAGGGCTCTCGATGGCCTCGTCGCGGACGTTCTCCAATCCCGGCAGGTCGTAAATGCCGGATCCGCCGATGATGCCAAGAACAGCATTGGTCACAGCATTGGTCACAGCATTGGTAACGGCATTCGCCATGGCTACTCCCGATCAACGCGTCGCAGCAGATGTTCGACTATACTGCGACGCAATAATCAAGCATTCTCCGCACGTTGCAAGGGACCCTGAAATGCCGACCGCGAACGACCGGGAAAAGCGCCAATCCATCATCGATGCCTGCCGCAGCATGAATGCGCTCGGCATCAACCAGGGCACGTCGGGCAATATCAGCCTGCGCCACGAAAACGGCCTTTTGATCACGCCGACCAGCGTGCCCTATGAAGCGATGCAGCCCGAGCAGATCGTGTTCATGGCCATGGATGGCTCGCATGATCCGGCCCAGCGTCCCTCCAGCGAGTGGCGGTTTCACCTCGATATCCTGAAAGCCCGGCCCGAGGTCAACGCGGTGGTCCATGCACATCCGACCTATTCGACCATCCTGGCGATCATGAATCTGGAAATCCCGCCGATCCATTACATGATCGCCTGCGCCGGCGGCGACAGCATCCGAGTCGCGCCTTACGCGACGTTCGGCACGCAGGAGCTTTCGGAACACGCCGTGCGCTCGCTCGAGGGCCGGCTCGCCTGCCTGCTGGAACATCACGGCATGATCGCGGTCGGTGCATCGCTGTCGCGGGCGATGTGGCTTGCGGTCGAGGTCGAGGCGCTGGCGCGGCAGTATCACGGCTGCCTGCAGATCGGCACGCCGCGACTGCTGCCGAAGGAGGAGATCGAGAACGTTCTCGGCAGGATCGCAGGCTACGGTCCCGCCGGGAAGTGAGGTGGCCAAAAATCGGCCGCTGCTGCGGATGGCGTTATTTGGCGACGAAACCCGCTTCGTTCATCAAGGACGTGTTGAGCTTGTCGTCGTCCTCGAGGAACTGCAGCATGTCCTTGCCGGTAAGGAAGATCGGCTTCAGCGCCTGCTTTTCCATGTATTCCTTGTACTCGGCCGTCTGCGTCACCTTCTGAAATAGATCGACATAAAACGCCGTTTGTTCGGCTGTGACCTTGCCGGGCAGGAACATCGCACGCAGCATCAGATACTGCACGTCGAGCCCCTCCTCCTTGCAGGTCGGGATGTCGTTCCAGGATTGCGTCTCGGTGACCTTGGTCTTGTAGGCGATCCGTTCCTTGTCGAACACGCAGAGCGCGCGGACCTGACCGGCGCGCCAGACCTCGAGATTTTCGGACGGGTTGTTGACGTTGGATTCGGTGTGGTTGCCGACCAGCTGCGTCGCCGCCTCGCCGCCGGACTTGTAGGGCAGATAGGAGAATTTCGCGCCGGTTTTCTGCTCCATGAAAACCGTGAGCACGTGATCCTCGCGCTTGGAGCCGGTGCCTCCCATCTTGAACGGCGAACCCGCGGCCTTGGCGGCTGCGATGAACTCCTTGACGTTCTTCGGGCCGGCCGCATTGTCCCACAACACGAACTGATCGAGCGCAATCACCGACACCGGCGTCAGTTCGCGCCAGTTGAACGGAATTTTCGCCGACAGCGGCAGCATGTAGATCAGCGAATAGGCGATCAGCACCTTGTTGGCGTCGCCGTCGCTGGACTTCATGTACATCAGCGCCTCGGCGCCGGACGCGCCGCCTTTCAGCGACACCACCATTGGCTGCTTCATCAGATTGTTCTTCTGGATCGCCGCCTGCATCATCCGCGCCATCTGGTCGGAGGCGCCGCCGGCGCCAGCTGCGACCACGATTTCGACGGGCTTCGTCGGTTCCCAGGCGGCCAGCGCGGGTGCGCTGGCGATCATCGCCGCAATGGCGACCGCGGCTTTCAGTCTATGTCCCACGCGCTTCTTCCCTATGTCGTTGTCTTATTTGATAAAAATTGAACTACTCGTGACCACATTGTGCGGGTTAAACGGAATGAGTTCAAGCCGAACCGCGCGCTCATGGCTTATGACTTTCGCATAAGGTTGCAAGTTGCGGTTTCAGCGCCCCGCTCTCCACGGTCGCAAGAAGAAGCGCGGGCCCGACGAGGGCGCGCTTCCGTCCGAACCGAGCCGATCCCTCCGCTCACACGATCAGGAGATCGTGCACATTGAGCAGACGCCGGCATGCACCGTCGCCACCGTGATCGCGGACGCCTAGGTCCCGTCGGCGCTGTAGTAGAGCGTCTGGTACTGATCTCCGACTGCAAGTAACAGATTTGGTCACCGACTCATGATTCGGCGGGCCACAGGCCGTGCTGGCCTATCTGTCGCGCTATACCCATCGCGTCGCCATCGCCAACAGCCGGCTGATCGCCCGCGACCGCGCGGGCGTCAGCTTCCGATGGAAGGACTATCGTGCCGAAGGCCGGGATCGCCAGAAGGTCATGACGCTCTCTACCGCCGAGTTCATCCGCAGATTCCTGATCCACGTCCTGCCGTCCGGCTTTCACCGCATCCGTCACTATGGTCTGCTCGCGAGCGGTACCCGCGCCGACAACATCGCCCGAGCGCGTGAACTGTTGGCCGTTTCAAAACCTGAAGGCCAGCCCACCGCTGCCGACGTCGATGCGGGCAAGCCGAAGTGTCCATGCTGCGGCGGTCGCATGATCATAATCGAAGTCTTTGAGCGCGGTGCCACGCCACGGCAGCGGCCAACCGCTCCACCAATCGCAATTAGGCTCGATACCTCATGACGACATCACAATCCCGCAAATCCCATCGTCGCACTCGCTGCCTCTCGACCGGCCACGGCAGAGCGCGTCCAGACATCCAATTGGCGTCACAAATCGTCCGACAACTTACCGAGTTCGACGCGGCCTGCGGCTCATCCAGTAGCCGTTTCACCATCCACCGGCTTGCTGGAGCGCCTCGACTCCATTCACCCACCTCATCCGCAGCACTCAAATCCCCATAGCCCAAGCCGCGACACCCACGTCCCCCTCCCGCGGTTTCCTCCCTTGGAGGTTTGCGTACGCCGGCCCCCGTGCAGGCCGCGCCACCGTCAGGGGGCCGCCATCCGCAAACCTTCACAGGAGCGGTCGTAGCGCACTGCGGCGGAGATAAATCCCACCCGCAACCGTGAAATTACATCGATCACTCGCCCTCGGCGAAGCCCGCCCGGACGACCTCCTCGCGCTTTCGCCGCAGGTGCGTGTGCAGGATATGGGCGAGCCCCCTTGCATCGCGCCGCTGCAGTGCGTTCAGGATTCCCTCGTGCTCCTGGATGGCGAGTCCCCAATGCTCGGGCGACATCGGTGTGATGAACCGAGCGCGCCGTATCCGCGCCGCAACCGACTCATAGAAGCCGGCGAGCACGGCATTATCGGCCGCGCGGACGATGGCCTCGTGGATCAGCCGGTTGCAGCGATAATACGACAGCAGATCCTGCGCCCGATAATGTTCGACCATGTTCGCCTGCAACTCGGCGATTTCGCGCAGTTGCTCATCGGAAATGCGTGGACACGCCAGTTCGCCCGCCGCAGCCTCCAGCGCCTCGCAAACTTCGAACAGTTCCTTGACGTCCTTTTGCGTGAGCTTGGCGGCGCGCGACCCGCGATTGGGCAGCAACACGACAAGCCCTTCGGCCGCGAGCACCTTGAGCGCCTCACGCAGCGGGGTACGCGATATCGCGAACGACGCGCATAACTCGCGTTCAGGAATACGCGCACCTGGTGGGATTTCGCCCTCCATCAAGACGTGCCTGAGGCGGGAAACCACCTCGTCATGCATCATATTGGACGCTCCCTGTGGACTCGAAGGAACTATTTTGAATGCAAAAATGATCAAAACCAAGCAAATTCGAATAGAACCCCGTTGCAAATCACATTTTTTGCATTCAAATTGCCTTCACGATGAAACCAGGTTCGATCTTGAGGGGTCTGTCCAAATGAATGAAAACGTCACCCCCACCACAAACCTGCTCTACGAGGTCCGCGACGGCATCGGCCGGATCATTTTCAACCGGCCGCAGGCTAGAAACTCGCTGACCTTCGACATGTATGAGCGGCTGGCCGCGATCTGCGAAGCCGCCGCCGCTGATTCAACCCTCAAAGTGCTGATCCTCAGCGGCGCCGGCGATAAGGCTTTCGCGGCCGGCACCGACATCAATCAGTTTCGCGCGTTCGACACGCCACAGCACGCCATCGACTACGAGGCCAGGATCGACCGCGTACTGACGGCGCTCGAACAATGCGGGGTGCCGACCATTGCGGCGATCAACGGCGCCTGCACCGGGGGCGGCGCCGGGATCGCCGCGTGCTGCGACCTTCGCATCGGCACCAGCACCGCCAAATTCGGATTTCCGATCGCGCGCACGCTCGGCAATTGCCTGTCGGCGTCCAATATCGGCCGGCTCTCGGCCTTGATAGGGGCAACGCGGCTCAAGGAAATCATTTTTACCGCGCGCCTGATCGAAGCCACAGAGGCCGCCGGCATCGGATTGCTGCACGAAGTGGTGAAGGATCTCGCTGCTCTCGAACGCCGGGCAGATGAACTGGCGCGGCTGGTCGCAAGTCATGCACCCCTAACGTTGCGCGCTACTAAGCAGGCGCTGCTTCGCGCCCAGCCGAAGCCAGCCGAAGACGAGGACCTGATCTTGATGTGCTATCAAAGCCGGGATTTCCGCGAAGGCATGGATGCCTTCCTCAACAAGCGTCAGCCGCAATGGACCGGCGAATAAGCAACAAGAACAATATGCGGGAGCAACAATGGGACCTCTGAGCGGACTGAAAATTATCGATCTGACGCACGTTATGGCGGGGCCGACCTGCACGCTGATGCTCGCCGACATGGGCGCCGAGGTCATTAAGATCGAGAAGATCCCGGCCGGCGACGACACCCGCTACATGGTTCCGCCAAAAATCGGCGACGTCGCCGCCTCCTTCCTGATGATGAACCGCAATAAGCAGGGCATTGCCCTCGATCTGAAGACAGCAGGCGGCGCAAGGGTCCTGCGGCGCCTGATTGAAAAGGCCGACGTGCTGGTTGAAAACTTCGGCCCGGGCGTCATGGATCGATTGGGTTTCGGTTACGCCGAGATCAGCAAGGCGCACCCCGCGCTGATTTACTGTTCTCTGTCAGGCTTTGGCCGCACGGGCCCCTACAAGCATCGCCGCGGTTTCGATCTGGTGGCGCAGGCGATGAGCGGCATCATGAGCTTCACCGGTGAACGGCCCGACGGGCCACCGGTCAAATGCGGAGCGCCGCTGTCCGACATCACGGCCGGAATTCTCGCGGCCATGGGCATTCTCGCCGCCTACACCCACCGTCTGAAAACCGGACAGGGACAATGGGTCGAAACCTCCCTGTTCGAGGCAGCACTTGTCCAGACCTATTGGCAGGCCGCCATCGCGCTGGCCACCGGCGTGGCGCCGAAGGCGATGGGCTCGGCCCATCCACTGAATGCGCCCTACCAGGCGTTCGAGACATCAGACAAATGGATCGTGGTCGGCGGCGCCAATCAAAAGCACTGGCTGCGTACGCTCGAAGTGCTTGAAGCGACCGAGCTGGCGAGAGATCCGCGGTTTGCGACCGGTGCCGACCGCATGGGACATCTGAAGGAGCTGGAAGACCTGCTCACGGCGCGGTTCAAGACCAGACCCGCTGAACATTGGCTCGATGCGCTCGACGAGGCCGGCATACCCTGCGGGCCCGTCAACGACATGCTTCAGGCCCTCAGCGACCCGCAAACGATCGCACGCGAGATGGTCGTCGAAGTCGAGCACTCGACGCTCGGCAGCGTGAAGACCATAGGATTACCGATCAAGTTCTCGCAGACGCCCGGCAAGGTGCGATCCGGTGCGCCGCTTTACGGCGAGCACACCAGTGCGATCCTCGGCGCCTACGGCTTTGGCGCCGACGAAATTGCAGCGCTTCACAAGGAGGGCGCGATCGCCGCGGCGGAGTTTGTGAAGGACGAAGTCGGCTAACGCAAAAGTTCAGGAAAAAACAATCAACAAAAGATACATGGGAGGACTAGATGTCACAGAAATCGAAATTCGCTGCGGTAGCCTTCGTTCTCGCAATCGGCTTGCCGGGCGCGGTGAGGGCCGCGTGGCAGCCGGCCAAACCGATCGAATTCATTGCAACGGCAGGCCCGGGCGGCGGCACGGATAATTTCGCGCGCGCGGTCCAGAACATCATCACCAAATACAAGCTGGTCGAACAGCCGATCGTCGTCGTCAACAAGGCCGGCGGCAGCGGCGCCGAAGGCTATACCTACACCAAGTCGATGGCGGGCGATCCCTACAAGATCGTGTTCGGCACGTCGAATGCCTGGACGCAACCGATGGTCTCCAAGGTCGCCTATAACTACACCGACCTGACGCCGATTGCGGCGATGGTGCAGGACGAGTTTCTGCTCTGGGTGAAACAGGATGCGCCCTACCAGAACGTGCAGGATTTCTTCAAAGCCGTTGCTGCGAAGCCGGCGGGCGACTTCAAAATGGGTGGCGCGCAGTCCAAGGACACCGATGAAACCCTCACCCGCATGATCGACAAGGCCGCGAAGGTAAAATTCGTCTACATCCCCTTCAAGAGCGGCGCCGAGGCCGCGGTGCAACTGGCCGGTGGCCATATCGATGCCCACGTCAACAATCCTAGCGAAAGCATCGGGCAATGGAAGGGCAGCACCCAGCGCCCGCTATGCGCCTTCAGCCCGCAACGTCTTCCCGACGGACCTAAGGTCACCGCAACGCAGAACTGGCACGACATCCTGACCTGCGTCGAATCTGGCCTCAACATTCCGCAATTCCAGCAGCCGCGCACGGTATGGCTGCCGGGAAAGGTGACTGCAGATCAGGCCGCCTTCTATGTCGACCTGATGAAGAAGGTGCAGGCCACTCCGGAATGGAAGGAATATATCGAGCGGACCTCGCAAACCGATACCTTCCTGACCGGCGACGCCTTCAGCAAATTCATCAAGGACGACATCGAGCGCACCCACAAGATTGCCGCCGATGAGGGTTGGCTGATCTCCAACTAGAGTCGGGATGATGGTCTCGGGACGCAGCCTGGAATCGGCGACGGCGCTCATTACCGGGGCGTTCGGCGCAGCCGTCGTCGTCTCCAGCCTGGACAATGGTATCGGCTGGTCTTCCGCAGGCGTCGACTCCGGCACCTTTCCGTTCGTCGTCGGCCTCACCATTCTGGCCGGCAGTGTGTTCAATCTCGTGCAGGGATGGTTGCACGCCCGGCCCGTTATCCTCAGGCCGAGCGAACTCAGGCGGTTGAGCATATTGTTCTTCCCGACCGCGGTTTTTGTCGGAGTCATTCCGTTGATCGGGATTTATCCGGCCTCGGCCTTCTATGTGTTCGGAGCGCTGGCCTGGCACAAGCGCGGATCGCTGCTGGATGCGGCCCTCGCCGCGATCGGCGCGGCGTTGGCGCTCTATCTGATATTCGAGTTGACGTTCCAGATATCGTTACCGCGCGGCATGCTCGGCACCGCCTTCGGCTTTTAGGGGAGCGCTTCGTTGGAAAATCTCGAAGCGCTCATGCATGGCTTCGACATCGCGCTGTCCGGCAACCATATCTTCCTGATGTTGATCGGGGTGCTGCTCGGCATTCTCGTCGGCGTGCTGCCGGGCCTCGGGGCGCCCAACGGCGTGTCACTGCTGCTGCCGCTGACCTTCGGGATGCAGCCGGTATCGGCCATCATCCTGCTGTCATCGATGTACTGGGGCGCATTGTTCGGCGGTTCGGTCACGTCCATCCTCTTCAACATTCCGGGCGAGCCCTCATCGGTTGCGACCACCTTTGACGGCTATCCGATGGCGCGGGACGGCAGGCCTACCACGGCGCTGGCCACGGCCTTCGGCTCGGCTGCTTTCGGCGCGCTCGCCGGCGTCGTGTTGATTACGCTCTCGGCGTCTTGGGTGGCGCAGGTGGCGCTGGCCTTTGGACCCCCCGAATATTTCGCGGTCTACTTTCTTGCATTTGCGAGCTTCGTCGGCATGGGCGGCTCACCGCCGATCAAGACGCTGGTGTCGCTCGCGATTGGCTTTGCGCTCGCGGCCGTCGGGATCGACACCGTCTCCGGCAGCGTGCGGCTCACCATGGGCATCGACGAGCTGGTGAAGGGCGTCAACTTCGTGGTCGCCGTCATGGGCCTGTTCGGCATCGGCGAGTTGCTGATTGCCGTGGAAGACGAATTTCACGTCAAGGCGATCTCTTCCAAAGTGGAGTGGCGCGAAGTCTTCCGGACCCTCGCGGGCCTGCCGCGATACAGCTGGGCGCTGCTGCGAAGTGCTGCGATCGGCTGCTGGATGGGAATTACCCCGGGAGGCCCGACTGCGGCTTCCTTCATGAGCTATGGCATCGCCAAGCGTCTTTCGCCCCGGCGCGCGAATTTCGGCAAGGGCGAGCCCGAGGGCATCATCGCGCCGGAAACCGCGGATCATGCCGCCGGCACCAGCGCGCTGCTTCCGATGCTGGCGCTGGGCATCCCCGGATCGGCCACCGCCGCCGTTATGATGGGCGGCCTGATGATCTGGGGCCTCAATCCCGGCCCGATGCTTTTTATCGAGCAAAAGGACTTCGTCTGGGGATTGATCGCTTCGATGTATCTCGGCAACGTCGTCGCCGTGGTTCTGGTGCTGCTGACGGTGCCGATTTTCGCCGCGCTGATGCGCGTGCCGTTCTTCATCATCGCACCGGTTATCGTCATCATCTGTACGGTCGGCGCCTATTCGGTTTCCAATTCCTATCTCGACGTCATGATGATGATGGGATTCGGCATTCTGGGATATCTGTTCAAGAAGCTGCATTATCCGCTGGCGCCGCTGGTGCTCGCGATCGTGATCGGCGACAAGGCCGAAGACGCGTTTCGCCAGTCGATGCTGATGTCGCGGGGCTCGCTTGGAATATTCTTTGCCAAACCGCTGGTGACGACGCTGATCCTGCTTGGCGCCGCGCTGCTGCTGATGCCGGTGATCTGGCGAACGATCGGCCGAATGATGCCGCGGACGCAGGCAAGGCCATGATGCTCGCGCAGACCAGATTGCCCCCCGAAACACCCAGGAGACCCCGATGAGACCGATCATAGCGCTTGCGATGGGTGATCCTGCCGGCGTCAGTCCGGAATTGACGGCCAGGCTCCTCGCCCTAGATGAAATCGTCAGCAAGGCCCGGATCGTCGTGATCGGCGATCGCCGCGTCCTCGACGATGGGGCGCGCGTGGCCGCCGTGAAGCTTGACCTGAAATCCGTACCACCCGACGCCGACCTGTCGAAGGATGAGCGCGCACCGATTTTCATCGATCTCGGCCATCTTGATCCGGCCTCGGTCGCGCGAAGCACGGCGACGGCCGAAGGCGGCCGGTTCGCGCTGGCCAATTATCGTCAAGCGCTGACGATGGCACGTGAGGGCCGGGCCGACGCGGTCTGCTTTACGCCCTTCAACAAGAACGCCATGCGCCTTGCCCATCCCGTCTATGACGACGAGATCAGCTTTTCGGCCGATGTGGTCGGGCTCAAAGGCCCGGCGAGCGAATTCAACGTCTTGGATGGGCTTTGGAATGCGCGCGTCACCTCGCATATCCCGCTTGCGGAGGTCGCGTCGCATATCACCAGGGAACGGGTGCTACACGCCATCAGGCTCACAGAGGCCTCGATGCGAACGGCTGGCTTCGAGCGTCCGCGCATCGCGGTTGCCGGCCTCAACCCCCATGCCGGCGACGGCGGAAATTTCGGACGGGAGGAGATCGACGCGATCGGCCCCGCGGTGGAAGCAGCCATTGCTGACGGGATCGCGACAGAGGGTCCGTTTCCCGCCGATACCGTGTTCCTGCGCGCAAAGGGCGGCGCGTTCGACGCCGTGCTGACCATGTATCATGACCAGGGTCAGATCGCGATGAAGCTGATGGGCTTTGATCGCGGCGTGACGCTGCTGGGCGGCTTTCCGTTTCCGATATGTACGCCGGCACATGGAACGGCCTACGATATCGCCGGAAAAGGAATTGCAGGGGTCGGTGCCGCACGCGCGGCGATCCTGCTTGCGGCGGAAATGGCGCAGAAACAAAGACGAGTTTGAAGGGCCAGCCCGCTCGCTGGGGCGGTTCGCCTGGCGAAGGTCAGCGCCACAGCGTTCAGACCTCCCAGAAAACTCAACGAAATTAACCGGTTGCGGGGCGACTTCGAACCATGTCCCAAAGCAAGTGCGGTAGACAACGCTGAAAGGCAGTTCGGGCGCGGTCGGGCCTCATCTGGAATTAAGCGCGCCCAGTAGAGACCGTACTTTTCCCGATCTTCTTAAGAGCGCCGAGTACTGGCTTTCTTTCCTTCCGGCAAATCGCTTTCGTCAGCAAATTTGTAAGCCTTCTCTTCCACCGCGCCGCAAAACTGCGGGTCCCCCTGTAGTTCGCCGACAAATTCGCTTTTTGAGGTACATCACGCTGGCAACTAGAAAATGAACGCGCCGACGAAAACCGCGCCGACTTTGACGATGAAAATCTGAATCGGCGACCACATTAATTCGCTCCAAGCGTTGAGAGTTGGGAGCGAATTCTATTCGAAGCGACAACAAGGCCCAAGCGGCCGGTGGACCCACCGTGTTCCCTACTTGCCCTGCCAGTTCGGCGTGCGCTTGTTGAGGAAGGCATCCATGCCCTCGCGGAAATCCTCGCTCATATAAGCGCGCAGGATCAGGTCCCGGCCCTCCTCGCGCGAGAGCGTGCGCCGCAGACGCAGCACGGCTTCCTTGGCGGTTTCCATCGTGATCGGCGCGTGACCGGCGACGAGCCTGGCGGTTTCATCGGCGCGGCGTTGCAGCGTCGGAACGTCGGGCACCACTTCGTTGAGCAGACCCAGCGACAGCGCCTCGGGCGCCTCGATCAGACGTGCCGTGAAAATCAGGTCCTTGGTTCGTGCCGGCCCGACCAGTGCTACGACCCTGCTGATGTTGGACATCGACAGGCAATTGCCAAGCGTGCGCGCGATCGGAAAGCCGATGCGCGTCGCCGCGGTGCCGATCCTTATATCGCAACAGGCGGCAATCCCCGCCCCGCCGCCGGTGCAGGCACCGGCGATGGCCGCAATCACCGGCACCCGGACCCTTTCGAGCGTGCCGAGCACGCGATCGATCCGCTCTTCGTATTCGAGCGCGTCTTCCGCGGTCTTGAAGGCGCGGAACTGGGAGATGTCGGTGCCGGAAGCGAACGCCTTGTCACCCGTGCCGGTCAGGATCATCACCTTGATCGAGCGGTCGTCGTTGATCGCCGTGCAGATTTCCGCCATCCGTTCGTACATGGCGAAGGTCAGCGCATTGCGCGCCTGCGGACGGTTGAACGTCAGCCGGGCAATACCGTCCTCGACGGAATAGAGAAGGTCCTCGGTCGCAGCTACCGGAGCGTTCATCGCGATTCTTTCTGTTCTTGTTGTTGTTGGATCGAGACCGGCTCAGGCGACGGCGGACTTCGGCATCGTCGCGGTGTCGCGACCTTTCAGGACCTCCATCGCTGCCAGCACGCCACCGCCGCGATGCGGCACCTTGGCGAGATCGAGACCCATCTCGACGCCCGACAGCGTCCCCATCAGCATCAGGTCGTTGAAGTGACCGATATGGCCGATCCGGAACACCTTGCCCTTGATCTTGTTCAGACCGGTGCCGAGCGACATGTCGAAGTTTTCCAGGACGACCTTGCGGAACGCGTCGGCATCATGTCCCTCCGGCATCACCACGCCGGTCAGCGCGGGCGAATGCGCGCCCTGCTCCTGGCACTGGGTTTCCAGACCCCAGACCTTGGCGGCCGCGCGGGTCGCGGCGCTGTGGCGCTTGTGACGCGCGAAGACGTTCTCCAGCCCCTCTTCCTCGAGCATCTTGACCGCTTCGCGCAAGCCGAACAGCAGGTTGGTCGCCGGCGTATAGGGCCAGGTCCCGGCCTTGTTGATCGCGATGACTTCCTGCCAGTCCCAGTAGGAGCGCATCGCCGGATTGGCCTTGGCCACCGCGATCGCCTTTTCCGAAACGGCATTGAAGCCGAGACCCGGCGGCAGCATCAGGCCCTTCTGCGAACCGGCCACCGAGACGTCGATGCCCCAGGCGTCGTGCTCATATTCCAGCGAGCCGAGACCGGAAATGGTGTCGACCATCAGCAGCGCCGGATGCTTGACGCGATCCATGATCTTGCGGACGTCGAGCGGATGGGTGACGCA
>JAIEPP010000025.1 GCA_019748335.1 Xanthobacteraceae bacterium | reverse complement strand
GGCCCCTCCGAATCAGGCCACCTCTCTTGAATCACAAATGATTCATAAGATTCAACTTCTTCCCGGACAGACACTTAAGCCGGGTTTGCCGTACACCAAATGCGCGCGAGCCATTCGTGATAGTTCCGGCCAGCCGGTGGAAATCACGACGATTCTGGTTCGTTTTGCTGGGATCGGCGGCCCGCATGCGGCATAAAGCCTGAACCTCGAAAGTTCGGTGCCGCATGACCCCTTCCCGCGATATTTCACGTCTGCTCGAAATCATGGCGGCGCTGCGCACGCCGGTGACCGGTTGTCCCTGGGACCTCGAACAGGACTTTGCGACGATCGCGCCTTACACCATCGAGGAAGCCTATGAGGTGGTCGATGCCATCGCTCGTGGCGATCTCGACGATCTCAAGGACGAACTCGGCGATCTGTTGTTGCAGGTGGTGTTTCACGCCCGCATGGCGGAGGAGCAAAATGCCTTTGCGTTTGGCGATGTGGTCGAGGCGATCTCGCGGAAAATGATCCGGCGGCATCCGCACGTCTTCGCCGACGCGAACGGCAACCTGACGCCCTCCCATGTCAAAGAAGCCTGGGACCGTATCAAGGCCGAGGAAAAAGCCGAACGCGCCGCGCGCCGGCCGCAGCAGCCGGTCGAAGACAAATCGCTGCTGTCAGGCGTCAAGGCCGGCCAGCCGGCGCTGACCCGCGCAATGGAATTGCAGCGCAAGGCTTCCAGTGTCGGCTTCGACTGGAACGACCCGCGTGCGGTGCTGCACAAGATCCGCGAAGAGGCCGACGAGATTGAGGCCGCGCTCGATGGCGGCAATGCCGAAGAACTCGCCGCCGAGACCGGCGATCTCATGTTCGCGCTGGTCAATCTCGCACGCCATGTCGGCGCCGATCCGGAAACAGCCCTGCGTGGCACCAACGCCAAGTTCGAACGCCGCTTTGCCTATATCGAGCGCGCGCTGGCCGCCAAAGGGCGCTCACTCGAGGAAGCTTCGCTCGTCGAGATGGATGGGCTGTGGAATGAGGCCAAGGTCGCGGAGCGACCGGCAGCGACCACTCCAGCCAAAGCGCGGGGCCATCGCTGACGATCGCCGAAACCTTTCCCGCGGCGCCGTACTGGGGAAGGACGACCGTTACGCCGCGCGCGGCACTGCGCCGAACCGCGACACCACAATGTCCCGCTTGGTCTCGTCGACGCGCACGGTCATGTCGAAATGGTCGTCGTGCAATTCCTTGGTCAAGACCTCGGCGTTGCGGTGCAGCCAGCTGATGCCTGCGCCGTCAGATGCTTCGATCGACAGATCCAGCGTAATGCGCGTGGCCGCCAGCCGGTCCTCGATCGCGATCAGCAGCGCCTCGATTCCCTCACCGGTTTCGGCCGAGACCAGAAAGCACGGCCGTTCCGGCGGGCGGCGGGCGGCGATGTTGCGCAGGTTCTCGCGTTCCTCTGGATCGAAGCGATCGATCTTGTTCCAGACTTCGAGCAGGCGTGCGCCCGCCTCGGGATCGATGCCGAGCTGACGCAGCACCGCATCGACGTCGCGCTCCTGCGCCTCGGCATCTTCATGGGAGATGTCGCGGACATGCAGGATGATGTCCGCCTCCAGCACCTCTTCCAGCGTGGCGCGAAAGGCTGCGACCAGTTGCGTCGGCAGGTTGGAAATGAAGCCTACGGTGTCGGACAGCATCGCCTTGCCGCCATGCGGCAAGCTCAGCGCGCGCAAGGTCGGATCGAGCGTGGCAAACAGCATGTCGGCGGCCTGCACCTCCGCACGCGTCAGCCGGTTGAACAGCGTCGACTTGCCGGCATTGGTGTAGCCGACCAGCGCCACCACGCGGTACGGCACCCGCTGGCGGCCGGCGCGGTGAAGTCGCCGCGTCGCCTGCACTTTCTTGATTTCGTTTTCGAGCCGCGTGATGCGGTCGCCGATCAGGCGGCGGTCGGCCTCGATCTGGGTTTCGCCGGGGCCCCCCATGAATCCGAAGCCGCCGCGCTGGCGCTCCAGATGGGTCCACGACCGCACCAGCCGGCTGCGCTGATAGTTGAGATGCGCGAGTTCGACCTGAAGCGAGCCTTCCTTGGTCTTGGCGCGACGGCCGAAGATTTCCAGGATCAATCCGGTGCGATCGAGCACCTTGGTGTTCCAGGCCTTCTCGAGATTGCGCTGCTGGATCGGCGACAGCGCGCAGTCCATCACGACGAGTTCGATGTCATGGCCCGCAATCAGGCCGCCGATCTCTTCGACCTTGCCCTTGCCGAGATAGGTCGCGGGCCGGATCTGGCTGATCGGCGCGATCACCGCTTCCACCACGGTAAGATCGATGGCCCGCGCAAGGCCTGCCGCCTCATCGAGGCGCGCGTCGGAATCGCGCACAGCATCATTCGTCTGCGCATCGGCGTCGCCGCGGCGCATTCGCAAGTAAGGGCCGATGACGATCACCCGCCCGGTTTGTTGGCCCCCCGCCGACCTCGGTCGGTCGGCGTCCCCTTCACGGTTTTGGGGTTCCAATCAATTTACTCTCAAGCCGGAGCATCCTCGCCGCCCTCGAACAGCTGGATCGGAGCGCCGGGCATGATGGTCGAGATCGCGTGCTTGTAAACAAGCTGCGAATGACCGTCGCGCCGCAGCAGCAGGCAGAAATTGTCGAACCAGGTAACAATTCCCTGCAGCTTCACCCCGTTGACCAGGAAGATCGTGAGTGGCGTTTTGGTTTTACGAACGTGGTTGAGGAAGGTGTCTTGTAGGTTTTGTGCGCGGTCTGCCGCCATTGTTTTTATCCCGCCTTCTTGTGCTTCTTTTTATTAAACCGGTTGTTGCTCTCTAACGGAGCCTCCCCCGATCGCCGTCTGACCCTGAGATCCCCCTCCGGTCGGCTCGGCGGTACGATTAGAGGGCACGGGCGGTTTTTAGGCAAGCCGGTTCACGCCTACGCCCGGGGGAAACCCACGGGTCCAATCCCCGCAAAACTACGTGAAAAGATCAATGTTCCCGAGCAAATGCATGGATCAGTGCATAAGGCAATCTGATGTATCAGCCATCCGCCCGAGGGCCGCGGGCGGGTGTCGTATCGGCTTGCCCCAAAAACGCCCTACCCGACGCCCAGCGCCTTGAGCTTGCGATGCAGAGCCGAGCGTTCCATGCCGACAAATTCCGCCGTGCGCGAGATGTTGCCCGAAAACCGGCTGATCTGGGCGATCAGATAGTCGCGCTCAAACACTTCCCGCGCCTCCCGCAGCGGCAGCCCCATGATGTGTTCGCCGTTGTTGCTGGTCGGCATCGCCGGCACCATCGAACCGACATCCTGCGGCAGCATATCGGCGGTGATGATCACTTCCGGGCCGCCGCCCGCCAAAATCATCACCCGCTCGACATTGTTGCGGAGCTGACGAACGTTGCCGGGCCACACATGCGACTGCAGCACCGCCATCGCGTCCTGGCCGATCTGGCGTTTCGGCAAACCGCTCGCCGCTGAGATCTGATCCATGAAGTAGTCGATCAGTTCGGGGATGTCCTCGCGGCGTTCCGACAGTGGCGGTACCCGGATCGGCACGACCGACAGCCGGTGATAGAGGTCCTCGCGGAAGCGCCCTTCCGCGATTTCCTCTTCCAGATTACGCGCCGTCGAGGAGACGATGCGGACGTCGACATGCACCTTGGCGGTGCCGCCGGAACGCTGAAAGGTCTGATCGACCAGCACACGCAAAATCTTGTTCTGGGTCTCGCGCGGCATGTCGGCGATTTCGTCGATGAACAGCGTGCCGCCATGGGCTTCTTCCAGCGCGCCGGGCTTGCGCGCCTGCTCGCCGTTCGACTGCTCGATGCCGAACAGCTCGACTTCCATTCGTTCCGGCGTGATCGCGGCGGCGTTGATGACGACGAACGGACCCTCGGCGCGGCCCGAGGCGTGATGCAGCGTACGCGCCGCCAGTTCCTTGCCCGAGCCGGAGGGGCCGACGATCAGGATGCGGCTGTTGGCCTTGGCGGCGCGGTCGATGGTCTGGCGCAGCTGATTCATGCAGGCGGAGCGGCCGGTCAGGACGCTGGCGGCGGGAGCCAGTTGCTTGAGTTCCTTCACCTCACGCTTGAGACGAGAGGTTTCCAGCGCCCGCGTCGCGACCAGGATCAGCCGGTCCGACTTGAACGGCTTTTCGATGAAATCATAGGCGCCGCGCTTGATCGCGGCGACCGCAGTCTCGATGTTGCCGTGACCGGAGATCATCACGACAGGTACGTCGGCATGATCCTTCTTGATCTGCTCCAGCAATTGCAGGCCGTCGAGCTTGGAGCCCTGCAGCCAGATATCGAGGAACACCAGATTCGGCCGGCGGTTGGCAATCTCGGTCAGCGCCGAATCGCTGTCGCGTGCCGTCCTGGTCTGGAAGCCTTCATCCTCCAGAATACCCGCGACGAGATCGCGAATATCAGCTTCGTCGTCGACAATCAGAATGTCACTGGCCATGGGTTGCGCCTGTCTTGTCAGTTGCCGGTCGCGGCTTCGATTTTCGTTTCATCATTGGTCGCGGACGCAGCCTCGCCGGTTCCGGAAGCTGGCGCTTTTGTTTCGCTGCCCCGCTCGATCGTCGCCGCTGCATCCTTGGTCTCGCCTTTATGCGCCTCCCCGGTCACGGAGAACCGCAGCCGCATCCAGGCGCCGCGCTGTCCAGGCCGGAAATCAGAGGCATCCTTGAGCTCGATACGACCGCCATGGTCCTCCAGCACGCGTCCGACGATGGCGAGCCCGAGGCCAGTGCCCTTCTGGCGCGTCGTCACATAGGGTTCCAGCAAACGGGAACGGCTCACCTTGGGCAGACCGATGCCGTTGTCGACGACGTCGATCAGGATGTCGTCGTTCTCGCGCGAGGCGATGACATCGATGCGGCCCTTGCCGAGCTCTTCCGGCGGCACCTGTTCGATCGCCTCTGTCGCGTTCTTGATGATGTTGGTCAACGCCTGCGAAATCAGGCGGCGGTCGAACTGCGCCCGCATCGGGTCCTGCTTGATCTCGGTTTCAATATCGAGATCGGGATGTCCGACCTTCATCAGGAATACCGCCTGGCGCACGGTATCGGCGACGTCCTCGCCCTCCATGACCGGCTTCGGCATCCGCGCGAAGCGCGAGAATTCGTCCACCATCCGTCTGATGTCATCGACCTGTCGCACGATGGTGTCGGTACACTGCTCGAAGATGCCCTTGTCTTCGACGATGACCTTGCCGAATTTGCGGCGGATACGTTCGGCCGAGAGCTGAATCGGCGTCAGCGGATTCTTGATTTCGTGGGCGATGCGGCGCGCGACGTCGCCCCAGGCCGAGGTGCGCTGCGCCGACACCAGGTCGGTGATGTCGTCGAGCGTGATGATGTAGCTGTCCTTCGAATGGCTGGTCTGTTCGGCGCTGACGCGAACCGACAGGTTGCGCTCATGGCCATCGCGGGTAATCGTGATCTGGCCCTGCACCAGGCGTTGCGTGCCTTCGCGCGCGGTTTTCATCATGTCGTCGAGTTCGGGCAGCACGTCCGACAATGGATGATCCAGCGTCTCCGATTCGGCGTGGCCGATCAGCTTTTCGGCCGAGCGGTTGAGGATGCCGACGCTGCCGGAGGCATCGACGCCGATGATGCCGGCGCTGGCCGACGACAGCACCGCTTCGATGAAGCGGCGCCGGCTGTCGATCAGGTCCGAGGCGCTGACCAGTTCGTCGCGCTGAGTGCGCAACTCCTGCGTCATCTTGTTGAAGGTCTGGCCGAGCTGCGCCAGATCGCCTTCGGACTTGTGCACGGGGACCTGGACGTGGAGATCGCCGGTCGAGACGATATTGGCCGCGCTCATCAGGTTGCGGATCGGCGCCACCAGCCAGTTGGCGAAATTCAGTCCGATCAGCACCGACGCCATCAGGATGGTCAGCGCGATCACCGCAAACATCAGCGCGAAGGCGACCTGAATACCAAGCCGCCGGGATTCGATCTGGGCGTATTCGGCGACGCTGGCCTCGGTCTGCTTGAGCTGCGCCACCACGCGTGGATCGAGCAGGCGCGCCACGTAGAGGAAGGTATCGCTGAAAGTCCGCAGACGGATCACCGCCGCGACGTAATTTGCCTCGGGAAATACCGCGATCTGAGGCTCGTTTTCGTCGACATTGCTGAGGAAGTCCGGTGCTGGCGTCGTAAACTCCTCCCGGATTCCGGTCTGTGCCGTCTCCAGAATGTGCCCGTCCTTGTCGAGCAGCATCGCGCCCGGCAAATTGCGCGACCCGGCGTTGGCCGTCAGCAACTCCCGGAACGACCTGCGATCCTGATCGAACAGGGTTCTTTGTGCCGGGTTGCCGAGATCCTTGGCCATCCCCAGAATGTCGCCGCGGATCAGCTGGGCGTGCTCGTAGGTGTAGGCACGAGCCACGATCAGCGAATTCTGCATGACCTCCTTGGTCGGCCCCGAGAACAACCGGTCGAGACCGCGGTCGATCGTGACATTGGCGACAACAGCCACCAGCACCGCCGGCAACACCGCGATGACGGAGAACAGGCTGACAATCTGGACGTGCAGCCGCGCCGCCGCCCGGCCGCGGCGCCGCGCCTGAATCACCAGCCAGACTTCGCGAATGATGATGCCGATCAGCAGCAGGATGGTCGCCGCGTTGATCAGCAGGAAGGAATAGACGACGTGGCGGGTCGGCTCGATCGGCGTCAGGCCGCTCAGCACCACGAAGGTCAGGAACGCCGACAGCAGCGCGATCCCGACCGCAAACGGCGCCACCCACTTCCGCAGGATTCCTCCGGTGGGTTCGGCAAGCGTCTGGTCGAATGATGGCGCCGAGGTGTCTGCGGTGGTCATTCCAGCAATCGGTGAGATGAACGGCTTGTGGTCCGCCTGCAACGGACTGATGCATTCATATCACAATGTTGCCAAATTACGACAATTCCGCGGCGTACCGGTCGCCAAAGCGACCGATCCCCAGCCGTGAACAGCTTCACGCAAGCTTCGCGGGACGCCGCACCCTCGCCTAGCCTCCGCTGCGATAGACCTGAATGTCGAGGTCACGGATCTTCTTGCGCAGCGTATTTCGGTTCAGCCCGAGCAGGTCGGCCGCGCGGATCTGGTTACCGCGGGTGGCCGCCAGTGCCGCGGTCAGCAGCGGCACCTCGATCTCCTTGAGAATGCGGTGGTAGAGGCCGGGCGGCGGCACGCCGTTGGGAAAGCCGGAGAAGTGCGAGGACAGATAGGCCTCGACCGCGCCGCCGAGATTTTCAACCCCGAGCGGCGCACTGCCGCCCGACGCCACCGCCGGCGGCGCCAGTTCGCCATCGATCACCGAACCGGTGATCACGTCCTGCGGATAAAGGGCCGCGAGCCGTCGCGCGAGGTTTTCGAGTTCGCGAACGTTGCCGGGCCAGCGATGCTGCTTGAGGCGTTCCAGCGCCAGCGTATCCAGTTTCTTCGGCGGCAGGCCGTCCTTCTCCGCCAGCGAGAAGAAATGCCGGATCAGATCGGGCAGGTCCTCGATCCGTTCGCGCAACGGCGGCAGCCGCAGCGGCACGACGTTGAGGCGGAAGAACAGATCCTCGCGGAACAGACCCTGTTGAATCAGGATGCGCAGGTCCTTGTTGCTGGCAGCCACGATCCGAACGTCGGTCTTGATCGGGGTGCGACCGCCGACGGTGGTGTATTCGCCCTGCTGCAGCACGCGCAGCAATCGCGTCTGCGCTTCCATCGGCATGTCGCCGATTTCGTCGAGGAACAGCGTGCCGCCTTCGGCCTGTTCGAACCGGCCGGAAGCACGGGTATTGGCGCCGGTGAACGCGCCGCGCTCGTGGCCGAACAGTTCCGATTCAATAAGGTCGCGCGGGATCGCAGCCATGTTGACGGCGACGAATGGACCGTTACGTCGCTTGCCGTAGTCGTGCAACGCGCGAGCGACCAGTTCCTTGCCAGTGCCGGACTCGCCGGAGATCATCACCGTAAGGTCGGTCTGCATCAGCCGGGCCAGCACCCGGTAGATTTCCTGCATCGCCGGCGAACGGCCGACCAGCGGTATCGAATCGAATTCGCCCTCGTCGGGGGCGTGCGCCACCCGCTCCTTCGGCTCCGCCAGAGCGCGGCCGACAATGGTGATCAGCTCCTTCAGGTCGAATGGCTTTGGCAGGTATTCGTACGCGCCGCGCTCGGAGGCCCGGATCGCGGTCATGAAGGTGTTTTGAGCGCTCATGACGATGACCGGCAGGTTCGGCCGCATCTTCTTGATCCGCGGCAGCAGGTCGAACGCGTTCTCGTCCGGCATCACCACATCGGTGATGACGAGATCGCCCTCGCCTTGGCTGACCCATCGCCACAGCGTCGCCGCGTTCCCGGTCAGGCGCACCTCGTAGCCCGCGCGCGAAAGAGCCTGATTCAGAACGGTGCGGATGGCGGTGTCGTCATCAGCGACTAGAATACTACCTGCGGGCATTGTTTTTCCTCATCTTGCTTTCTCTGAGGCAGGCGACGGCGTACCCGAAACGTCATCGCGATTGCTTTGGTCGAAATGTTTGGTCGGATTGAACATCGGCAGCAGCACGCGGAACGTGGTCTTGCGCGGCTGGGATTCGCATTCGATGATGCCGCCGTGATCGCCGACGATCTTGGCCACCAGCGCCAGGCCGAGCCCGCTGCCGGTCTGCTTGGTAGTGACGAAGGGATCGAACAGGTTAGGCAGCAGGTCTTCCGGCACGCCGGAGCCGTTGTCCTTGACGCAGAATTCGAGCGGCAGCGAGACCCGGGATTTCTTGCCCGGCACCGACAGCCGGACGCCGGGGCGGAACGCGGTGGTGAGCTGGATTTCCGCATCGCTGCCGAGATCGGCGACGGCTTCGGCGGCGTTCTTCACCAGGTTGAGGAACACCTGGATCAACTGGTCCTGATTAGCCAGCACCGGCGGCAGCGACGGATCGTAATCTTCGATGAAGCGAACGTTGCGCGCGAAGCCGGATTGCGCCAACCGCTTGACGTGGTCGAGCACGGAATGGATGTTGACCGGACCGCGCGCCACCGGGCGATCGTCGCCGAACACTTCCATGCGGTCGACCAGTGTCACGATGCGGTCGGCCTCGTCGCAGATCAGCCTTGTCAGCATGCGGTCTTCGGAGGAAGCCGCCTGCTCCAGCAATTGCGCCGCGCCGCGGATGCCCGACAGCGGATTCTTGATTTCATGCGCCAGCATCGCAGCCAGCGCGATCACCGAACGCGCCGCGCTTCGATGTGTCAGTTGCCGGTCCATCTTGTCGGCGATGGTGCGTTCCTGCAGCATCACCACGATATGGCCGGGCCGCTCGGTGAGCGGCGCGACGTGAAGATCGACCTGGCGGTCGCCGCCGATACGCGGCGTGCCGAGATCGACCTTGTATTCGTTGACCGGCGAGCCGCTCGATCTCACCTGATCGATCAGCGCCAATAGCGGACTGCCGAACGGCACCAGTTCCTTCAGCGACTGCCGACGCAGGAACTGGGTCGAAATCTCGAAGAAGGATTCGGCGGCGATGTTGGCGTCGACGATGCGACCGTCAGGCGCCACCAGCAGCACCGGATTGGGCAACGCGTTGAGGATCGCCTCGCTGTCGGTCGGCAAAGGCCGACGATGTTCTGCGGCTAACGTCATGCAGCAGCACTCCATGCAAAATCGTCGTACGCGTCCCGGAGCGATCGATGCACCTGGTGCGGATCTTCCGTGGTCAATATCCGTTGCCGCCAGCCCTTCAGGGTCTCGGCCGGCGCGCGGCTGGTCTGCGCCGCGACTTCCAGCGCCCAGCCGAGATGCTTGCGCGCGTGCTTCAGCCCGATGCGCAATCCGTAGAGGTTGCAGACTTCATCGTAGAGGGCGCTGATATGCACGAGTTGTTCAGGCAGCGAAGGCGCGGATTCGGCCTTTCCGGTCTCGAGCCGGCGTCCGATCTGGCCCGGCAACCAGGGCTGGCCCTGTGCGCCGCGGCCGATCATGACGGCATCGGCGCCGGACGCCTCGAGCGCACGCTCGGCCGTCTCGAATGACGTGATGTCGCCGTTGACGACGAGCGGAACCGAGATGGCGTCCTTGACCGCGCGTATCGCGCCCCAATCCGCCTCGCCCTTGTAGAACTGACAGCGCGTGCGCCCGTGCACCGTGATCATCTGCACGCCGGCGGCCTCCGCGCGGCGCGCCAGTTCAGGCGCGTTGTGCGAGCGATCGTCCCAGCCGAGCCGCATCTTCAGCGTCACCGGCACTTTCACCGCCGCGATCGTCGCCTCGATCAGTGTCAATGCGTGGTCGAGATTGCGCATCAACGCCGAACCGGACTGGCCGCCGGTGACGTGACGCGCAGGACAGCCCATATTGATATCGATGATGTCGGCGCCGGCGGCTTCCGCAACCTTGGCGCCTTCGGCCATCCAGTGCGTTTCGCACCCCGCGAGCTGGACCACGTGCGGCCCGATGCCGGTGGCCTCGCAACGCAACCTGGACATCGGTCGGCCGTGAACGAGGTCGTCGCTGGCGGTCATCTCGGATACCACCAGCCCGGCGCCGAGGGCAGCGGAGAGTCGTCGAAAGGGCGCGTCTGTGACACCGGACATCGGCGCCAGGAGAACCCGGTTGGCGATAGCAATCTCGCCTATTTTCAACGGCTTAGGGCGTGAACTTTCCAGGCCGGTCACGGAATTCTCATGGTTGGCGCGGCAGCGTCATTGCAACCGTCGGCGGCGCATATTGTGAGCACAAATCTTGTGCAGTCAAGCCTCATGCCTACACTTTAGACAATTCTGTCATTTGTGCAAGTGCACTGCAACAAAATCTGCTTTTCCCACAGCTATTGGGAATCGCTCTGTTTTTGCGCATTCGGCATGGTAAGGGCTGTGCGCCAGCGAAGGTCAAATTGCCCCTCAACCCGATCCGTCCATAACAGAGTCTAATGCCCAAACCCGAGCGTACAGCCGCCATCCTCGTCGCAGCCGGGCGCGGCCTTCGCGCCGGCGCCGGCGGGCCCAAGCAATACCGCAGCATCGGCGGCCAGACCGTGATCTTCCGCGCCATGGAAGCGTTCTGCCGGCATCCGGACGTGTTCGCCGTGCAGCCGGTGGTGAACCCCGATGACGCCGCTGTCTTCAACGAGGCCGTAACTGGCCTGCGCCACCAACCTCCGACCCATGGCGGCGCGACGCGCCAGGCCTCGGTGCATGCCGGGCTCGAGGCGTTGGCGAGCGCGAAGCCCGACATAGTCCTGATCCATGACGCCGCGCGACCGTTCGTGACCTCGGCGGTGATCTCGCGCGCGATCGCCGCTGCCGGACGCACCGGCGCCGCGGTCCCGGCGATCCCGGTCACCGATACGATCAAGCAGGTCGGCGACACCGGAAATGTCGAAGCGACGCCCGACCGCGCGCGGTTGCGGATCGCGCAGACGCCGCAGGCATTTCGTTTCGATGTCATCCTCGACGCCCACCGCCGCGCCGCGCGCGACGGCCGCAGCGATTTCACCGACGATGCCGCGCTGGCGGAATGGGCGGGATTGACGGTGGCAACCTTTGAAGGCGATCCTGCGAACATGAAACTGACCACGCCCGAAGATTTCGTCCGCGAAGAAGCCCGTCTCGGCGCCATGCTCGGCGACATCAGGACCGGCACCGGCTACGACGTGCACGCCTTCGGCGACGGCGATCATCTGATGATCTGCGGCGTCCGGGTGCCGCATACCCGCGGCTTCCTCGCCCATTCCGACGGCGACGTCGGCCTGCACGCGCTGGTCGATGCCATCCTCGGCGCGCTGGCGGACGGCGATATCGGCTCGCACTTTCCGCCGAGTGACATGAAGTGGAAGGGTGCTGCGTCCGACAAATTTCTCAAATACGCGATCGAGCGCGTCACCGCGCGCGGCGGCCGCATCGCCAATCTCGAGGTCACGCTGATCTGCGAGCGGCCGAAGATCGGCCCGTTGCGCGATGCCATGCGCGCGCGCATTGCCGAGATCACCGGCGTCAACGTCTCGCGCGTCGCCGTCAAGGCGACGACCAGCGAACGGCTCGGCTTTACCGGCCGCGAGGAAGGCATCGCCGCGACCGCCAGCGCCACTATCCGTCTTCCGTGGAGCGAATAACATGAGCGGCAGCGACGCCCGCGCCCTCTCCCGCTCGCTGCTGGATTTGTGCCGGATGCGCAAGCTGACGATTGCGACCGCTGAATCCTGTACCGGCGGCCTCGTCGCCGGCGCGTTGACTGACATTCCCGGGTCCTCCGACGTCATCGACCGCGGTTTCGTCACCTATTCCAACGACGCCAAGCGCGCGATGCTCGGCGTCAAGGCCACGACGCTTGCGACCTTCGGCGCGGTCAGCAAGGAGACCGCCACTGCGATGGCGGTCGGCGCGCTGGAGAAGGCCGGCGTCGATCTCGCGGT
>JAIEPP010000542.1 GCA_019748335.1 Xanthobacteraceae bacterium | reverse complement strand
GCTTTGGCCGGTGGCCACCGGCCAAAGCGCTCAGTCGCTTCCATCGCACATTTTGCTCAATGGGCAGATACAAGGGGGACTCTCAACGAGTCCGTCCGCGGAGAGTCCCCCTCACCCGGCGCTTCGCGATAGCCGAAGCTCGATTCGGCGTTCTTCCTTCAATAACGGCCGCCGAAGGCGGCCGATGCTCTCCCCGCATGCGGCGCGAGGTGAACTTCCAACTTCATCCACTTGTCGTAAAACCTTCGGCTGGGAGTCAAATTCAGCGGGCACACCCTTGTCATGATTCGACGAGGGTGACTCGATGCCGTCAGCGATACGCGCCAAGCATGCCCTGAACCGGCGTCAATGGCTGGTCCGCTCAGCCGCTACGGTCGCGGTGGCCGGCCTGGGCAGTCTCGCCAAACCCCGTCTGAGCCTTGCTGCGGCTCGTCCTCTGATTACCTGCGGCATTCAATCGGGCGACGTCACGGCTGATTCCGCGATGGTGTGGTCTCGCGCCGACCGTGCGGCGCGAATGCAGGTCGAGTGTTCGACCACCGAGAGCTTCAAGAACATCATCCGCACTGTTTCTGCCGACGCGCTGCCGGACAGCGACTTTACCTCGAAAGTGCTGCTCGATGGTCTGCCGGCCGGGCAGGATATTTTCTATCGCCTGCGCTTCGACGACATCGCGAGCGGAATCGCCGGAGAATCCAGGGTCGGGCATTTCCGCACCGCACCGGCGGAACGGCGTTCGGTGTCGTTCGTCTGGTCCGGCGATGCCGCGGGACAGGGCTGGGGCATCGATCCCGCGCGTGGGGGATTTCGGACCTACCGCACCATGCTCGACAATCGTCCGGACTTCTTCATTCATTCCGGCGATCACATCTACGCCGATTGCCCGGTGCCATCAGAGCTGAAGCTGCCGAACGGCGAGATCTGGCGCAACATCGTGACGGAGGAAAAATCCGTCGCCGCGCACAGCCTCGCGCAGTTCCGCGGCAACTATAAATACAACTGGCTCGACGACAATTTTAGCGCCTTCCACGCCGAAGTGCCGATGTTCGCGCAATGGGACGATCATGAGGTGACCAACGACTGGGCGCCGCTCGGCAGTTACGACGAGAGCGGCTTTGCCGACGATGGCGTCCCGAAACTGGTGACGCGAGCGCGCCGCGCGTTCCATGAATTCATGCCGATGCGCCAGCCGTCCGGCGATGCCGGCCGGGTCTATCGCCGGATCGGATACGGCCCGCTGCTCGACGTGTTCATGCTCGATATGCGCAGCTACCGCGACAACACCTGGAACAAACGCGACAACAACAGCGACACCTTCATCCTCGGCCCGGCGCAACTGGCGTGGCTGAAGCGCGAACTGGTCGCCTCCAACGCGACCTGGAAGGTGATCGCCGCCGACATGTCGATCGGCCTGATCAGCGAGGACGCGGTGGCACTCGGCAACGGTCCGCCGGATCGCCGCGAGCACGAGATCGCCGACCTGCTGTCATTCATGAAACGCGCGGGCATCCGCAACACGGTATGGCTGACCGCCGACATGCACTACACCGCCGCGCATCATTACGATCCGAGCCGTGCCGCGTATCAGGATTTCGAGCCGTTCTGGGAATTCGTCTCCGGCCCGCTGCATGCCGGAACCTGGTCGCCCGGCGACCTCGACAATACGTTTGGGCCGAAGGCGGTGTTCCAGAAGGGTTGCAGCGCGGAGCAGGGCGACAATCTCGCGCCCTGCTTTGGCCTGCAGTTTTTCGGGCACGTTGCCATTGACGACAAAACCGAAGTCATGACGGTGACGCTGAAGGATGTCGGAAACCAGGATCTATGGTCGGTCCAACTCGAGCCCCGTCCGGACGCGCGGCCCGGCCAGATCATGGCGCAACATATCTAAAAGCGTCTTCAAGCGAAGTGGTTACCGGTTCGCATAGCAATCAAGTTTACGCAGATTTCGTTGACTTATCTGCGATAGAAAACGCGTCAAAACAAAGAGTCTAGGGCGTCACGTACCAGTAGCCGCCCACGACGAACAGGACGGCGAGAAATACGATCACGCCGAGCACCGCGGCAATGATCGCGAGTAGCCCGTGACTGTCCAGCCATTGTCGCAGCGCCCGTTCCATCGCATCCCTGACCTGATCTTGATTTGCCCTGCGGCCTGCAGGCAGGCTATTCCATAGCGGCCTATTCCCCGCAATGAAATACCCGTCTGCGCGGCTGTTGCCACGGATGCGGCGCTTTACCCCTCAGGAGCCGTCATGGACACTATCGAAACCCAGGGTATCAGCCTGCCCAAGCTCGGCCTCGGTACCTTCCGTATGCAGGGCGATGCCTGCCGCGCCGCGGTCGAGAGCGCGCTTGATCTGGGCTATCGCCACCTCGACACCGCCGAGATGTATGCCAACGAGGAAGCGATCGGCGCCGCGCTGGCCTCCTCAAAGGTCGCCCGCAAGGACCTGCATGTCACCACCAAGGTCTGGAACGAAAACCTGGCGCCCGACGCGATCCGCCGGGCGTTCGATGCGTCTCTCAAGAAGCTGCGGCTCGACCATGTCGATCTCTATCTGGTGCATTGGCCGGCGCGAAACATGAACCTGCCCGCGATGTTCGAGACGCTGATGAAGTTGAAGGAAGAAGGCCGCACCCGCGCCATCGGCGTCGCCAATTTCAACATCGCGCTGCTGAAGACGGTGGTTGAGGAGATCAAGGCCCCGATCGCCTGCAACCAGGTCGAATACCATGTGATGCTGGATCAGACGCCGCTGCGAGAGTATCTCACCGCGAAGTCGATCCCGCTGGTGGCCTATTGCCCGCTGGCGCAGGGCCGGGTGGCCTCTGACGAGGTGCTGGCCGCGATCGGTCGCAAGCACAATGCCAGCGCTGCCCAGGTGGCGCTGAAATGGCTGCTTGACCAGGACGGCGTTGCCGCGATCCCGAAGGCGTCGCGGGCGGAAAGCCAAAAGGCCAATCTCGACGCGCTGAAAGTGCAACTCGACGATGCCGACCGCAAGGCGATCGCGGCCTTGCCGAAGGACAAACGGTGTGTAAATCCCGGCTTTGCGCCGGTATGGGATTGATGGCGATTCCCGCCTTTTCCGTCCGCCGGAATTCGAGGTTTTCGCTACACACGGGCTGAGGTCCAGTCCATACTGGGTCGCATCCAAGGGAGGTCTAGAAAATGCGTGAAGCCGTTATCGTTTCCTATGCTCGCACGGGACTGGCAAAGTCCGGCCGTGGCGGGTTCAATATTACCCCTCCGATGTCGATGGCGGCCCACGCCGTCAAGCACGCCGTTGAGCGCGCCGGCGTCGCCAAGGACTATGTCGAAGACTGCTATCTCGGCAATTGCGCGCATGGCGCGCCGAATATTGGCCGTCAGGCCGCGTTGCTGGCCGGCATGCCAAAGTCGACGGCCGGTGTCTCCGTCAACCGGTTCTGCTCGTCGGGCCTGCAGACCATCGCGATGGCCGCCAACAGCATCCGCTCGGATGGCGCCGATTGCATCGTCGCCGGTGGCGTCGAAAGCATCTCGATTCCCGGCGGTGGTACGCCCAAGGAATCGATCGATCCGGACCTGCTCAAGGCCGCGCCCGATATCTTCATGGCAATGATCGACACCGCCGATATCGTCGCCGAGCGCTACAAGCTCAGCCGCGAGTACCAGGACGAGTACTCGCTGGAATCGCAGCGCCGCATGGCCGCCGCCCAGCAGGCCAACAAGTTCAAGGACGAAATCGTCCCGATGAAGACCAAAATGAAGGTGGTCGACAAGGCGACGAAGGCGGAGAGCATCGTCGACTACGTCGTTGATCGCGACGAATGCAACCGTCCTGACACCACCATCGAAGGTCTCGCCAAGCTCGAGCCGGTCAGGGGTGCCGGAAAATACATCACCGCCGGTAATGCCAGCCAGTTGTCCGATGGTGCGGCGGCGGTCGTTCTGATGGAAGCGAAGGATGCCGAGAAGCGCGGCCTCAACCCGATGGGCCGCTTCGTCGCCTGGGCGGCGGCGGGCTGCGAGCCGGACGAGATGGGCATCGGCCCGGTTTTCGCCGTGCCGAAGCTGTTGAAGCGTCACGGCCTGAAGATCGAGGATATCGATATCTGGGAGCTCAACGAAGCCTTCGCCAGTCAGTGCCTCTATTCGCGCGACAAGCTCGGCATCGATCCCGAGAAGTACAACGTCAATGGCGGCTCGATTGCGATTGGCCACCCCTTCGGCATGACCGGCGCGCGTTGTACCGGCCACCTGCTGCAGGAAGGCCACCGGCGGAAGGCCAAGTGGGGTGTCGTCACCATGTGCATCGGTGGCGGCCAGGGCGGCGCAGGCCTGTTCGAAATCTACTGAGAGTTTCTGAACGGCGCGTCACAGCGACCACGCAAACAAAGAACGTTCAAACAAAGAGCGCTCAAACAAAGAAAATGGCTCCGCGAGGAGCCATTTTCCGTTTGAGCTGTGTCCAGCCTTAGTAGCGATGTCGCTTGATCACGACGACACGGTCATGGTGGCGACGACCTTCCCAGCCACGATGCCAGCCACGATCATGATGCTCGCGGAATTCGGCGCGCGCGCCGTAGCCGTGGTGGTATCCATGACCACCGCGCTTGACCACAATGGTCTCGGCGCTTGCGATCGACGGCGCCGCGATGACGATGGCGCCAAGCGCAGCCAACACATATCCAAGTTTCTTCATATTCTGTCCTCCTCTATGGAATCGAGGATGTAACAGCGCAGCGATGCGATCGTTCCGGTGGAACCCGAAGAGAATTCTGAATGCTCATTCAGCTACGGTTAACGTGCGACACTCGTTTGACGCCCTGTGGGCTGGAAATGGCAACCCTGTCTTGCAGCGTCAGCCCGTACCGGTTCGTGGGGCGCATCTATGCAACGGCACGGTCGGGCTTCCGTTGCCCACAAACACGCCGTCACGAACCGTATATTCTTGCTGTTCGTTTCGGTTATAGACGGCGCGGATACTGCCGTCCGGCGCCATTGCGATGGCGCTTTCGCGGGTCTGCTTGAGCTTTGGGAAGAACGTTCGCAGCAGCAGGTTGCCGTCGCCGGCGATCTCGACGGAGCCGACCTCCTGTTCGTCATTGCGGTTGCCTTAGTCGCGTCGAAGCATGACGCGGTCGCCGGAGGCGATCAAATAGATGATCCATGGACTGGCTTTGTCGGGTGGGACCGAACAGTCCACGGCCCCTGTACCGACCATCCCCACTTGCGCGCCGCGTCGGTGGCGGCTCCCGCGGTTGCCTCGGGCATCGAGGCTGCGAGCATCATGAGGACGAACGCCCATCGGCCGAGATTTGCTGTCACGTTGCGCTCCCGGACCACGGCCCACTTCCAGTGCCCACTCTAGCATCTCGCCTTACGTGATCAATCTCGCCGGAAATCATCGGTTGCTTGCGCAAAACACGGCGGCGGCGCATCATCGCGCCATAAAAATCATATGAGGGGGAGCGTTGCCATGACCGGGTTTTCACGCCGTGATTTTCTGAGCCTCACCGGCTCGGTCGCCGTTGCCGCGATGGCCGGCCCCGCCAGCGCCGCGATGGGTCCGAATGACAAGTTCGATCTCGTGATCAAAGGCGGTGACGTGCTCGACCCCAGCCAGTCGCTGCGGGGCAAACGCGATATCGGCATTCGCTGGGGTGTGATCGAGGCGATCGAAAACGAGATCCCGGCCGCCCGCGTCGCTAAAAGCATCGACGCCACAGGCAAGCTCGTGACACCGGGGTTGATCGACCTGCACAGCCACGTCTACCCCTACGGTTCGGCGATCGGCATTCCCGCCGACGAACTGGTCCAGTTTCAGGGCACCACCACGGTGGTGTCGGCCGGCGACGCCGGCGTCAACAATCTCGCTGCGCTGCGGCGTTACATCGTGGCGCAGTCGCGCGCGCGGATTTACGCCTTCGTCCACATCGCCAACAACGGATTGTCGGCGTTCCCGATCGCGGAGCTCTACAATATCGACAATGCGCAGGTCGAAGCCTGCGCCATGGCACTGGCCGAAAATCAGGACTTCCTGATCGGCGTCAAGGTTCGGATGTCGGAGAACGTGATCTACAAGCACGGCCTCGAGCCGCTGAAGCGCGGTATCCAGGCTTGCGAGATGTGCGGCTGGCCGGCCAAGATGATGGTGCATATCGGCGGCGTCGAGACCAAGGAATTGATGTCGCAAATCCTCGATCTGCTGCGGCCGGGCGACGTGCTGACACATGCCTATTCGGGCGCCCCCAATAATGCCGGCGTGTTCACCAACATCGTGCAGGACGGCAAGTTGCTGCCGGCGGCGCTGGCCGCCAAACAGCGCGGCGTCATCTTCGATGTCGGCCATGGCGGTGGCAGTTTCGATTTCACGGTGGCGGAAGTGGCGATCCCCGGCGGCTGCACGCCCGACACCATCTCCTCCGATATCCACGTCTTCTCCGGCAATTCGCCCGGCATGCCCTATCTGCCGAACGTGATGAGCAAGTTCATGGCGATGGGCTCTTCGCTGGAGCAGGTGGTGGCGATGGCGACCACGGCGCCGGCGAAAATCATCAACCGCGCGCCGAAAATCGGCACGCTGCAGATCGGCGCGCCCGCCGACGTCGCGATCATGGATCTGGTGGAGGGGCCGGTCTCGTTCGTCGACACCCGCAACAACAAGCGTGACGGCAAGGCGCTGCTCAAGCCGGTGCAGACCGTGATCAACGGCGTACCGTTTGGCCGTCCCTATCAGTCGCCGTTCGCGGTGCGGTAGCCGGCCGCGATCGTAGCGCCTGCGCTGTACCGATTTGATCCCGATCAATGCGGTGGCCTTTTTGGTTGGCGATCATGCCACACGCGAAAGGGTCGAATGTGGCAAGCAGCGGAAGTCGTTCTCGTGCCAAAACGCCGCCAGAGGGGCCGGCGCGGACGCTGCCACGTGACGATGATGGGCGTTTGCCCTACGAAAGCGAGTTTCTGACCCAGCTTGGCGACCGGGTGCGCGAGAGGCGGGCCAGCTTTGGCATGTCGCGACGGGAGTTGGCGCGCCGATGCGGAATGTCGGAGCGCTATGTGGCCCAGATCGAGGCCGGTAAAGGCAACGTATCGATCGTGCGGCTGCTGCGGATCGCGGTGGTGTTTCGCTGATTCAAGCGCTCTTCTGAACGACGGAGATATGCCGATGGGAGAGCTCGTCCTTGCAGCCAAAGTCAGCCATGTCCCGTCGCTGATGTTGTCGGAAGTCGCAGGCAGTCCGCTCAAGGGAGCGCGCGAAGGTGCTGTCCGAGCGCTACGCGAGCTCGGCCGCCGCGCCAGGGAGCGCCGGGTCACGACCTTCGTCGTGTTCGACACCCACTGGCTCTCCAATTTCGGCTATCACATCAACGCCAACCCGCGTCATCGCGGCACGTTCACCAGCCACGAAGCCCCGCAGATGATCCAGGATCTTTGCTACGATCTGCCGGGAGATACCGTGCTCGGGGAAGCGATTGCCGGCGAGGCCGCCGACGCTGGCCTCGGTGTTATCGCCCACAAGGTTTCCGGCCTCGGGCTCGAATACGGCACCATCGTTCCGATGCACTTCATGAACCCCGACGGCTGGGCCAAGGTGGTCTCGGTCGCGACCCCGCTGTTCACCTCGCTGGAGGAGAGCCGTATCCTTGGCGAGGCGACGCGGCGCGCGATTGCGCGCTATCCGGGGCGGGTGGCTATTCTTGCCTCCGGGTCATTGTCGCACCGGCTGTGGCCCAACAAGAAACTGGGTCCGGAAGCCTGGACGTCGATCGCGAGCGAGTTCAATCGGCAGGTCGATCTGCGCGTGCTCGAACTGTGGCAGCAGCGCCGCTACCGCGAGTTCATCGCGATGCTCCCGGACTACGCCGTCAAGTGCAACGGCGAGGGCGGCATGGCCGATACCATCATGTTGTTTGCAGCCCTGGGCTGGGACGGTTTCGACGGCACCGCCGAGCAGCTCTGCGAGTATTTCCCGTCCAGCGGCAGCGGCCAGGTCAACGTCGAGTTTCACGTTGGCGGTTAAGCCGGCTGCTTCTGCTCACGGCTGTCGCCGATGATATCGGCGATCACGGCGCCCATCACCAGTGCGCCGCCAACCAGCGTCCGGGAGCTCGGGACCTCCTGGAACGCGACCCAAATCCAGAACGGCATCAGCGGTGTTTCCAGCGTCGAAATCAGCGCCGCCTGGCCGGACGGCAGCAGACGCGAGCCGAGCATGTAGAAGGAGAGGCCGAGCGCGACCTGGAAGAACCCGAACATGGCAAAAATCAACAGGTCGTGCGCGGTGATGCCGGCTATTCCCTGAGCGAAGGGAATGCTGACGACGCTGCCGAGGATGTTCGACAGCGCCGCGGCGGCGACCATTGATGTGTTCCGGTGCTGCCGGACAATCACCGTCATTGCGGCAATCGCGACTGTCATCAGGCAAGCCAGCGCGATTCCCAGAATATCAGAACCAAGGCGGGCACCGCCGACGATAATCGCGATGCCGCACAGCGCCACCAGGCTTGCCAGCGTGGTCCGCAGGCGCGGGACTTCCCGAAGCCAGAGCCAGGCCAGTCCGGCCGTGACGAACGGGCCTGTTGCGATGATGATCGCGACATTCGAGACATCGGTCAGTTGCAGGGCGGGAATGAAACACACCATGCCGAGAGCGGAAAGCGACGCGACAAGCCAGCTGGTTTTGCCCATCCTGGTGAAATCCCGCAGGCCGGCCGGGCCTTGCGTCATCACCAGGATGACGGCGATCATGGCGCCGCCGAATAATCCCCGCCAGAACAGGATCGTCCAGGAATCAAAGAGCAGCAGCCGCGTGAAGAATGGCGCGGTGCTCCAGGCGATCGCGGCGGCAACGACCAGGGCGATCCCCCTGCGATGCTGCGATTGCGCCCCGGCCATTCCGCTGATCCAGTCCGTTGCCGGGGGCGTCGCCGTTGAAGCGGCTTGAGGTCAGGTCCGCGCCCGCTTCTCCACATTGGCGCTGCGTTCCGGCACGCCGAACTCCCTGCGGCAGACGTCGGCGAGCACGGCTACGCCCTCGCGGATCTGCTCGTGGGAGGGACTGGCGAAGCACAGCCGAAGCCGGCTGCCCGAATAGGCCTTGTCGGTCGACCATTCCGGTCCGGGATTGATGGCGACCCCGGCGGCCAGCGCCGCCTGGTAGAGCTTCAGCGTATCGACATTGTCGGGCAGTTTCACCCACAGGAAGATGCCGCCCTTGGGGTCCTCGAATTCGGCGGCGGTGCCGAACTGTTCGTTGAGCGCTTCCATCAGCGTATCGAGCTTGGCGCGCAGGCCGCGGGTCAGTTTTGGTACATGCGAAGAGAAATGCGGCGCGCAGTATTCCGCCAGCACCATCTGTTCCAGCGCGCCGGAGCCGGCATCGGTCTTCAGCGCCAGCATCCGCGACATCATGGCCCAGGGGGCGACGATGAAGCCCACCCGCAGTGCAGGCGCAATCGATTTGGAGAATGAGCCGATGTGGATGACGTTGCCTTGATCGCTCATGGCATAGATCGCGGGCGGCCGTTTCCCGGTCCAGATCAGGTCGGCGTAGCAGTCGTCCTCGAAAACAGGCACGCCGTATTGCTGCGACAGCTTCAGCATCTCCGCACGGCGGCTCGAAGACATGATGGTCCCGGTCGGGTTCTGCACCGTCGGGATGGTGTAGATGTATTTCGGCGTGATGCCGCGGCTCCTGTGGTCGGCGAGAGCAGCCGCCAGCGCGTCCATCCGCATGCCGTCGTCGTCGAGGGGAATGCCGACCGCCTTGACGCCAAGCCGGGTCAGCCGGTTGATCGCGCCCTGATAGGTCTCCTGTTCGATCAGCACGGTATCGCCGCGTGTCAGCAACGTCGAATTGATGAGGTCGAGCGCCTGCAGCGAGCCCGACACGATCATGATGTCGTCGGCGGTACAGTCGATCCCGGCATCGCGCTTGAGTTTTGCGGTGAGAAATTCGCGCAGGGGACGATAGCCCTGCGGGCCGCTGGCGAGGCCGTAGGTCGCCAGCGTCTTGCCCTCGCGCTTGAGTACGGCAGTGACCGCTTCGACCAGCGCATCGACCGGCACCTGGTCGGGATCGTTGTTGCCGCCGACGAAACTGTACTTTGCAAGACCGGTCCACCGCGCCGCCGGCGCCGGCAAACCGGCGGGCAATAGCGGCGCAAAATCGAAAGGTGTGGCGGTGGACATGGACATTCACTCCCGTTTGTTTTTCGTTGAGAGGCTCGCTCGCTGCGGCCTCCGTTCGTTTCGTTCTTATTCAGTTCTTGCCGACAATCCGGATCGGTCGCCCCTGGCTGATGAAGGCATAATGCCCGGCGCCGACGCTGCCGACCATCAGTGCCTCGACCGCGGGTTCGGGGATCTCGCCCGTCGCCGCCCAGTCGACCACGAAATTGGCGCCGGTGCCGCCGCGCACGTCGGTGGCGGCGATAAAGACCTCGATGGTCGCGAACGGCTTCAGCGCGATCGGCGCCTTGAGGTAGCTTTCCACCATTTTTCCCGCTGTGTCGAAATAGGCGATCCGCTTCAGCACCAGCGGCCTGGTCTCCGAGGCGTTGTGGACGCTGAGCGTGGCCGAAAAATCCGCCCGAAGCCTGCCGGCGCTCATCGCAACGCTGGAATAGACCGGGACGTAGAACGCGCCGGAGACGGCGAGATTCTCCGCCGGCATCGCGGTTAGGGAACCAGCGAAATTCTGCTCGATGCTTGCTGCGGTCTGAGCCCTGGCCCCGACGGGCTCCAGGATCGACAGGGCGGCCAAAATCGCGAGAAGATAGCCTGCTGCGCGGATGTGACACATTGCTCGTTTGACCACAGCGCCGGGACCTCTAGGTTGCGGGGAGGAAAAGTCCGGAATCATGCACGAACTCATTCGCGATATCACTCTATGCATCCTGTTCGCCTGGCTGCTGGGCCTGCTGGCTCATTTTTCCCGGCAGCCGCTGATCCTGGCCTATCTTATCGCCGGGTTTTTGATAGGTCCATTCGGCATGGGCTGGGTCAAGTCCCAGGAATCGATCAACGTCATCTCCGAACTCGGCCTGATCTTCATGCTGTTCATGATCGGGCTCGAAATCGACCTCAAAAAGATCGTGCGCGCCGGCAAGGTCATCCTGTTCGCCGCGGGCGGGCAGTTGATCGGCGGCTGCCTGCTCGGGATCCTGTTCTTTATCGGAATCGGGCTGTCGATGGGAGCCGGCCATTTCGACGCGCTGTATCTCTGCGTCGCCTGTGCGCTCTCCTCTACGGTCATCATCGTCAAGGTGCTATACGAGAAGCGCGAGCTCGACACGCTGCCCGGACGCATCACGCTCGGCGTGCTGGTGTTGCAGGACATCTTTGCGATCCTGTTTTTGGCGGTGCAGCCGAGCCTGGATAATCTGCAGGTCAGCGTGATCCTGCTCTCGATCGGCCGGGTCGGCGTGCTGGTGGCGACCGCCCTGGTGCTGAGCCGCTATGTGCTGCCGCGGCTGTTTCACCAGATCGCGCGCCGGCCGGAATTGATCCTGCTCGGCGCGCTGGCCTGGTGTTTCCTGATCGGCGAGATCGCCGAGCAACTGCATCTGTCGCGCGAAATGGGGTCACTGGTGGCCGGCGTTTCGCTGTCGACCTTCCCCTATGCGCTCGACGTCACCGCCAAGGTGACGACCTTGCGCGATTTCTTCATCACGCTGTTCTTTGTCGCCCTCGGCATGACCATCCCGATTCCCGGCCTGTCCGTGATCGGGCTGGCGCTGATGATCGCAGCCTTCACCGTGATCAGCCGCGTGGTGACGACGTTTGTACCCTTGTACCTGATGAAGCAGGGCTTGCGCGCCAGCCTGCTGCCGGCGATCAACCTGGCGCAGATCAGCGAATTCTCGCTGGTCGTGATCCAGACCGGCGTTGCCGCCGGCCATATCCGGACCGAGACCTCGAGCGCGGCATCGTTTGCGTTCGTGGTTCTGGCGGTGCTGAGCACTTTCGTGATGGCGCGCAGCGATCAAGTCACGCGCGCACTCATAGGCCCGTTGAAGCGGATCGGCCTGCGCGATCTCGACCACAGCCATGATGCCGACGCCGACCACGAAGCCGGTCACGGCGAGGCGCGCCGGATCGTCATCCTCGGATTCTTCCGCGCCGCCAGCGCACTGCTGGCCGAGATCGAGCTGCGCAATCCAGCGGTCCTCGAGCAGATCACCGTGATCGATTTCAATCCGCTGGTGTTCCGGACCTTGACCGACCGCGGCATGCATGTGGTCTATGGCGACATCAGCAACGTCGATACGCTGGTGCATGCCGGCGTCGGCAAGTCCGAGCTGATCATCCTCAGCAT
>JAIEPP010000272.1 GCA_019748335.1 Xanthobacteraceae bacterium | reverse complement strand
GCAATCGTCGTGGCGTAACCCACCGCGCCCAGGGCATTGGAGACGCCGTAGGGTACGAAGTAAGGCTTGTGCCCCTTCGCCTGGAGATCGTCGACCAGCGTGCGAATCGCGGCGTTGCGGTCACCGGTCCACGGCACATCGTGGAAGTGTGCGCCGAACAGCCGGTTGAGAAACGCGTTGCCGGACGTCTCGTATTCCGGCGTCGGCGGTGCGATCCGGCCGTGATAGACGGCAAGATGGCAGGCCAATCCGAGCCTGGCCGCTGCCGCCGCCACCTGCCGCTGGCTGTTCGACTGCACGACGCCGCCCGAGACGAAGGTATCGGCGCCGCTCGAAACCGCCGCGTGCAGCACGTAGTCGAGCTTGCGCAGTTTGTTGCCGCCAAAGCCGAGCCCGGTGGCGTCCTCACGCTTGACCCACAACCGCGGCCCGCCGAGATGCGCCGTCAACCGTTTCATCGGCTCGAGCGGCGTCGGCAGATCGGCCAGACCCAGCCGCGGAAACACGGCGAGCCGGTCGTGCAGTGACCTCTGATCGATTGCCATCGTGCTGTTCGTCTGATGAAAATGTGACGCGCGCGGACTTACCGGCCCACGCCCTAGTTCGTGTTGACGCGAAACCGCAATGTCTTCGCGCCGACGAACGAGACGAAATCTCCCTGCCGTTTCCAGGTCGCCGCATCCGCCAACGCCGCGATCAGATCGTCATCGGCCTGCGCGCGGTCCGGCGGACAGCTGCGATTTTCCATTTCGCCGGCAACGAAGATCACGGTATTGCCCGCGACCGAAAACTGGCCCTTGCCGCCCTTGCACCACAGTTCGAGCACGACTTCGCCGGCGTCGCCGATCTCGATGTTCGGAATGCGCTTCGATCCGGGCTGACGCCCGACATCCAGCGTCATCTCGGTTCCAAACGGAAAGCCTTCGTCGGCTAGAGCGGGGCTGAAATTCACGACGGCGGCCAGCAGCAGGACCACGACGACGCCTGCCCGCTTCAACATGCCTGCGAACCAAACCATGAGACCTCTCGAAATATCAGGGCACCCAGCACCGCGCGCCGTTCTAATAAACAACGACGCGATTGGCTAGGGCGTTTTCGAGCGATGTCAGATCAGGGGGCGTTCTTCCGCAACGACCCAGTTGCCGGCGATTCAGCGCCGGTCAAATCTTCTATCCATTCCACGAGGCGGATGACTTCGGGATAAAACGCAAAATCCTCTTCGCCGACGGCGACGCCAAGAAAGGCCCGGCCTTTTTCATCGCGCATCGTTCGTCGCAAGCGTCGCGCAAACAGCATCAACTGTTCATCGGTGGGCATCGGCTTGACGGGCTCGCGGCCGGTTCGCCGATCGATCCCGGATCGTCGCTCCCCGATCGACTGCTTCTCGCTCTCCGAGCGCGTATCAATTCCCGATCGCCGTTCTTGACCAATCATTGTTCAAACTCCCGACATGAAAATAGCTGAACCCGGCGATCGACGTTCGACAACTTTCAAAAAAGGACTAGTCGAACGCGACACCGATCCGAAACTCCCTGCGCCACACCACATGGCATGGCAGCTTCAGTCTCTCCTCCGGCAGAATCAGGTTGAACGTCGCCGGGACTTTCCCGTTGAGTTCGGAAATTTCCAGGGCCGCGCCGGTGACCGACAGATCGCGGATCGTGCAAGGCGTCTTCATGCCGCCGTACTCGATCTTGGCGGGCTTCATGACACGGTGGCGGGGTGCAATTCGGGTTTCAACCATTCGAGCCAATTCCCCGTCCGAAAATCAACGCTGCCAGAAATGACCTACCGAGGCTTAATCGGAACTGCCTGGATGCAGACCGGGCTGCTTCGGTGCAGCTGCGTTACAAAAAAGACCAAACAGCAATGCGGCGACGCTCGGCGAAAAATCGCTTAGCGGAGCCTTTCGACATAATTGCCAATATGCAACAGCCGAATTAACGCACCTTTAACGCGCATCCTTCAATGGGACCCGCTTTGGCGACGACGCCCGCCGGGACATTCGGGCGATCAGCGCGGTTCCCCGGAAAATGCCTGCCGCAGCGTCGACAGCAGATCGAGGGCCGCTTGCGGCAGCGGGCCTTTGAGGACCGCTTTGAGCGAATGCTCGAATTCCTGCGGCGTCGCCAGCCCGACCAGGATGGTGCCCATCGCCGGATGCGATATCGCAAACCGCGTCGCTGCTTCGGTCAGGCTGGCGGCGTAGCCCTGCTCGACCAGCGGCATCAGGCGGCGCGCGCGATCGATATCGGCGTCGTAGCTCATCGCCGAACCGATCGGCTCCGGCGCCGGGCTGGCGATCGGATGACGCTCGGCGGAGCCCGACAATGCGCCGCCGGCCAGCACGCGGATGCCCACGACGCCCACGCCGGCTTGCTGGGTGTGATCGAACAGGCGCACATAATCCTGTGCCGGATAGTTCGCCGGCAATGCCTCGGCGGCGGACGGATTGAGCATGTTGTAGACAACCTGCGCGCTGTCGAAGGCGCCGGCATCGATGACCTGATGCAGTGCCGCGGTATCGCCGACGCCGGTCAATCCGAGGAAACGAATTTTGCCTTGGCCACGCAACCGTTCGAATGCCGGCACCACTTCATCGAGCACCTGCCGCACGCTCAACGAGGTTCCCCCGCCTTGCAACGTCACTGGATTGTGCAGGTGAAAGATATCGACCCAGTCACGACCCAGTCGCGCCAGGCTGCCTTCGAGCGATATCGTGACGGCGTCGGCAATGCGGCCGAACTCGCCGGGCGGCAGCCGGACCTTGGTGCCGACGGCCGCGTCGGCCGGCTTCAGTCTTCGCAGGATGCGACCAAGATTCTTTTCAGATTCGCCGTCGCCGTACTGCACCGCGGTGTCGAAATAGTTGACGCCCGCTTCGAGCGCGTGCGCCACGGTACGCTCCTGGTCCGCGTGGTCGCCCCTTACCATAAACCCGCCGACCGCACCGCAGCCGAAGCCCAGCACCGAGAGCTGCATCCCGGTGCGTCCAAAATTCCGCAATTGCATCGTGTTTCCTTTTTATTGATTGTTGGTGATGCGATCTCGATCGCCGGTTATTCGACCTTGATATTGGCCGACGCGATGATCGGCCCCCACTTTTCCATCTCGGCCTTCTGAAATGCCGCCAACGCTTCGGGCGTTTGCTGATCGGCAGGATAGATCGTCTGTCCGAGATCCGCCAATCGCTGGCGCACCGAGGGATCGGCGATCGCCCGTACGATGGCCTGATTGAGTTTCATCACGATGTCATGTGGCGTGCCCTTCGGCGCCCAGACCGCGTTCCACTGCAACAGATAAAGGCCGGGGACGCCGGCCTCGTCCACGGTCGGCAGGTCGGGCACGGCCGCCAGTCGCGTCTTCGACATCACGGCATAACCCTTGATGGCGCCGGCGCGAATCTGCGGTGCCGACAAGGTCGGCGTATCGATCAGCATGTCGACCTGGCCCGCCAGCAGGTCCTGCATCATCGGCGTGCCGCCGCGATAGGGAATGAACTGATATCTGGTGCCTGTCTCGCGTTGAAAGAATATCCCGGCGATATGGCCGACGCCGCCGATCCCCTGGGTGCCCTGCGTCGCCTTTTCCGGATTGGCTTTCAGCCACGCGATCAGTTCCTTCAAGTCGTTTGCCGGCAGGTTCTTGCGGCCGACGATCAGGCCGGGATTGCTGGAGAGCAGCGCGATCGGCTCGAAGTCCGTGAGCGTATCGTAGGGAAGCTTGTAGATCGCGGCATTGGCCACATGGGTGCTCCATTGGCCGACGATCAGCGTATAGCCGTCAGGCGCGGCGCGGGCGACCCGGCCGACGCCGAGGCTGCCGGCGGCACCGGCGGTGTTCTCGACCAGCACGGGCTGACCCAGCGAAGCGTGCATGTGCTCGCCGAGAATGCGACAGATGGTGTCGACAGGCCCGCCTGCCGGAAACGGCGCAACCAATGTAATCGGCCGCGCCGGATAGGTCTGCGCGCGGGCGATCCCGGGGAGAGCCGGCAATGTCGCGCTCGCGGCCATATTCAAGAATTTACGGCGAGAAATTGTCATCGGTGTCTCCCCTTCGCTCCGGTGCGTTCACGCACTCTGTTGGTAGATGCGAAAATCCCCGCGGCAACGCCGCGGGGATCGCTGATGCCTCGCTCCGACGACGGCCCTACTTCAGGACCATCAGCGTGAACGGATAGACATAGGCCTGCAGCGTCACGAACAGGCCGACGAGACAGGCCAGCACGATCGAATGCAGGAACACGTAGCGCAGGATCGAACCTTCGTGGCCGTACCAGTTGGTCGCGGTCGAGGCGACGACGATCGACTGGGCGTCGATCATCTTGCCCATGACGCCGCCCGAGGAGTTGGCGGCAGCCATCAGGATCGGCGACAGGCCGAGTTGTTCGGAGGTGATCTTCTGCAGGTTGCCGAACAGCACGTTCGACGCGGTGTCCGATCCCGTCAATGCCACGCCCAACCAGCCGAGCAGCGTGCCGAAGAAGGGATAGAGCACGCCGGTCGCGGCGAAGGCGAGGCCGAGTGTCGCGTCGACACCGGAGAGCCGCGTCAACGTGCCGATCGCGAGCATCGCCGAGATCGTGATCAGCGAGATCGCGCACAGCTTCAGAGTGCGGCCGTATTCACCGATCAGCCTGGCGGGCCCGACGCCCATCAGGAAGCCGGAGATGATCGCCGCAATCAGCATGCCGGTTCCGGTAAAGGACAGGTAGGTGAAGCCGAACACCGCGCCCTGCGGCGTCGGCTTGGCCGATACCGGCGGCACCACGTTGATCAAGTTGTGCAGCTCCGGAACGGGATAGTTCCAGATGAAGATCGAGTTCGCCCAGGCCTTGAAAGCGCCATTGCCCCAGATCAGCATCACGATGCAGACGATGATCCACGGCAGCAGCGCGCTCCACATTTCGCTTTGGGTCAGCGGCGTCTTGTCGAACGGCTTCGGCGCCGTCATGGTCGCGGCCGACTCGTCGTTGCCGCGCAGAGCGGGCGACAACCAGAGCTGCTTCGGCTGCCAGACCTTCAGGAACAGGATCAGGCACCCCATCGAGATCAGCGACGCGCCGATATCGACGATCCAGGGATTGATGTAGTTCGAGATCAAGAATTGCGGGACCGCGAACGATACGCCGGTGACCAGAATGGCCGGCCAGACGTCCTTCATGCCTTTCCATCCGGCGAACGCCCACACCACCCAGAACGGCACGATCAGCGAAAACACCGGCAACTGCCGGCCGACCATGGCGCCGAGGATATAGGGATCGAGGCCGGTAACCTGGGCGAGACCCGCGATCGGCGTGCCGAGCGCGCCGTAGGCGACCGGCGCCGTGTTGGCGATCAGCGACAGGCCCGAGGCCGCCAGCGGCGAGAAGCCAAGGCCGATCAGCACGGCACCAGTGATCGCAACCGGGGTGCCGAATCCCGACGCGCCCTCGAAGAACGCGCCGAACGAAAACGCGATCAGCAGCAGTTGCAGCCGCCGGTCCTCGGTGACGCCGCCGACCGCGCGCTTCAACAGTTCGAAGCGGCCGGTCGACACCGTGACCTGATAGAGGAAGATGACGTTCAGCACGATCCAGCCGATCGGGAAGAATCCGGACACCACCCCGAGCAGCGAGGCGCGGATCGACATGCCCGCGGGCATGTGGAAGATCGCGATGGTGATGATGTTGGCGACGATGAGCGCGACGATGGCCGCGATGTGCGCCTTGACCTTGCCGCTGGCGATCAGCACCAGCAGCACAACGACCGGAAGTGCGGCGGCAATCGTCGACAACACGGTATTGTCGAGCGGATTGTAGATTTGATTCCACATGAGCGGATTCTCCCCCACGCTATTATGCGACGCGCCCGCCTGCGTGAACGGTCAGGCGCGTCTAGCGTGATCGCGGGAGCCCCTCAGGAAATGGCACAAGGTCGGGAGCGAATTGGACGCCGCCAAAAACCGCTCACAAGCTCGCGAAGCAAGAGGGTCCCCCACCCCTCGCCATTGCGGGCATGCTAGGGTTGAGTCCGACACTGGGACAAGATGACGCTGAATATGAAATATACGACTTTAGTCTAATGTATCTGCCGATTGTCCCGCTTTTTCAGGCCGTTGAAGGCCATCCCCCGGAGACGGTAAATCTGTGAACAACATCCGCTCGACGCTCGCGACGGTGTGGCGCATCGCCGCGCCCTATTTCCGCTCCGAGGACAAATGGGCCGGCCGAGGCCTGCTCGCCGCCGTGGTCGCGATCGAACTGGCGCTGGTCGCGATCGACGTGCTGCTGAACCAGTGGAGCAACCGCTTCTATACCGGCCTGCAGGAGAAGAACTGGGACGTCTTCGTCCGGGAAATGGGCGTCTTTTGCGTGATCGCGGCCTGCTTCATCGCGCTTGCCGTCTACCAGCTCTATCTCAATCAGTGGCTGCAGATCCGCTGGCGCCGCTGGCTGACCCGGCATTATCTCGGCGAATGGCTGCACGGCGCCAACCATTACCGGATGCAGTTGCAGGGCGACGCCGCCGACAACCCGGACCAGCGCATCTCCGAAGACGTCAAGCTGTTCGTCGAACGAACGCTGGACATCGGGCTCAGCCTCTTGAACTCGGTGGTGACGCTGTTTTCCTTTGTCATCATCCTGTGGGGGCTGTCCGCGGCGGCGCCTTTGCACCTGTTCGGCAAGGAGCTCGCAATCCCCGGCTACCTGGTGTGGGGCGCGCTGATCTACGCGCTGTTCGGAACGGCGCTGACGCAGTGGATCGGATCGCCGCTGGTCCGGCTCGACTTCCAGCAGCAACGCTTTGAGGCCGACTTCCGCTTCAACCTGGTCAGGGCCCGCGAAAACTCCGAGCAGATCGCGCTGTTGAAGGGCGAGAGCGCCGAACGCGAACAGCTTTGGCAGCGCTTCAACCACGTCGTCGACAACTGGTACGGCATCATGAGCCGGACCAAGCGGCTGACCGCCTTCACGTCGAGCTATGGGCAAGCCGCCGTGGTGTTTCCCTATGTCCTGGTGGCGCCCGCCTTCTTTGCCGACAAGATCCAGCTCGGCGGCCTGACACAGACGGCCTCCGCCTTCGGCAGCGTACAGAAGGCATTGTCGATCTTCGTCACCATCTATCGCTCGCTGGCGGATTGGCGCGCCATCGTCGCCCGTCTCGACGGTTTCGAAACCTCGATCGCCGGCGCCACCACGCTTGCCGCCGGCGCCGATTCGATCGGCGTGGTGTCGTCCGACGGCGGCAAGGCGATCGACCTGCGCGGGCTCGAGGTAGGCCTGCCCGACGGCACGCCGCTGGTCGCAGCCGACGGCCTCAGCCTTCGCGGCGGCGAGCGGACCCTGCTCACGGGCCCGTCGGGCGCCGGCAAATCGACACTGTTCCGTGCCATCGCCGGCATCTGGCCGTTCGGCAAGGGCGCGATCACGATTCCGACGGACGCTTCGCTGATGATGCTGCCACAGCGGCCGTATTTCCCGATCGGAACGCTGCACGCGGCGATCGTCTACCCCGGCGAATCCGACAGCATCAGCGCGGACCGGGTCCGGGAGGCGCTCACTTTGGTCGGGCTGCCGCAGCTCGGCCCCAGGCTGCAAGAGGAAGCACACTGGAACCGGATGCTGTCGCTCGGTGAACAGCAGCGCCTCGGACTGGCCCGGGCGCTGTTGCACGCGCCAAACTATCTGTTCCTCGACGAGGCGACCGCCTCGCTCGACGAGCCCTCCGAAGCCGCACTGTACAAATTGCTGGCGGAAAAGCTGCCTGACACCACCATCGTCTCGATCGGCCACCGTTCGACCCTTGAGGCGTTCCATCAGCGCAACGTCACCATGGTCCGTGACGGCGATCGGTTCACGCTGCGGGACGGCAAGCCGGCCTGATTACACCCGGCGCTGCGGCCAGTTCTGGCGCCGGACCCAGCGGTGCCAGACATAGGCGAAGGCGGTCAGAAGCAGCGCGCCGGCCAGCACCGGCGCCAGCAGGAAGGTCCAGGGCAGATTGCCTGATACCACCAGCAGCGGGTTGATACCGGCCGGCGGGTGAAAGGTGCCGGTGAGGTACATCGCCAGAATGGAAAGGCCGACCGCGGCGGCTGCGGCCCAGCCCTGCGGCCCCGTCAGCTTTAGTACCGCAAAACCGACCAGCGCCGTCACCAGATGCCCGCCGATCAGAGCGCGCGGCTGCGCCGGCTCGACCTCGGGCGACCCGATCACCAGCACGATCGAGGTCGCGAACGGAATCACGGCGAGCGGGTAATGCGCAGCGACCGAGAACCACTCCATGACGCCGATCGCAATCGCGCCGCCGAGGCCGGCGACCGCGCCGGCCAGCCAATTGTGGTGATCATTGCGGGAAATCGCCTCGCGCAGCGCCCGCCGCCAGTCGCGTTTCATCCAGCACCATCTCAAAAGAAAGGGGCGGCAGATTGCTCTGCCGCCCCCTGATCTTCGATAAGAAGATCTTACTTCAGGTTGGTGATCGCGGTCAGGTCAGCCGAGAGCTTGACGATGCCGGTCGCGCCGCACCAGTTGGATTCGAAGCCGCCCGGGTTGATCGCGGAGACGGCACCAGCGCTCTGAACCTTCGCGGTGTAGTCGCTGGTGAAGGCGTTGCAGGCACCCCTGGAGAGGTTGGTATCGGAGTAGCGCAGGTCCAGCGTGAACACCTTGTAGGTGAAGCCGATACCGACGTTCCAGGTATTGTAGCTCGGCTCAGGAATACCGGCAGCATAGGCCGGGATGATCGCGCCAGTGCCGTAGAAGGAGTCAGACGTTCCGAGCCACTGACGGCCGAACTCGCCCGAGATGTACATGCCGACGCCGCTGGAACCGAAGGTGGTCGAGGGCGCGGTCCACTTGCCGGTGATCGACGCGTAGTTGCCCCAAGCGCCGAGGTTCAAAAAGTTCGGCGAGTAGTATTCGTTCAGGCCGACAGCGAACTGGTCGTTGAGGGTGATGTTGACCTTAGCATAGCCTTCGTAGAACGAAGCGTTCTTCTTGGCGAAGTTGCCGTTGATCGGAAGACCGCCGGTGACGGGGTCGGAATTGCCGAACGGGCTGACGGCGCAGCCTGCATCCGAGCCGGGAATGCCCGAACCGGGGATCGCCGCGGCGTTGTAGCAGGTTCCGCCCGGATACAGGTAGCCCCAGAGGCCGAAGTCAAAGGCGAACATGCCGACCGTCGGGCGGATACCGCCGTAGATGTCGATTTCAGCAGCGGCGCGGTTCGGGAAGGAGATGCTCTCACCGGCGGCGCCGATATAGAGCTGGACGTCCTTGTTGATGTTGTAGCGCGGCTCGAAGTAGGCGGCGACCGAGGGCTTGTGGTTGGACTGGGTGATACCGCGGAAGACATAGTCGTTCATCAAGGCGGCGCCAAAGGCGATGTCCCAGGGATCGAACGCGACCGGCGGCGGTGCCTTCACAGCCTTCACCCGCAGATCCGCGGCAAAAGCCGATCCCGAAACGATTGCCAGCGCCGTTGCCAACAAAACGACTTTCTTCATGACGATCCCCATCAACCTTCCAAGACAGTCCCGTTCCGGTGCCCCCCAAGGGCCGACGATAACCGACTGCAACCAAATTACTTAACGTGATTGCAATCTGGTACGCGGCGGCTGGGTCGTGAAGCAAAAAAGTCAAGCATGTGCTGCCTTTTTAGGCGTTTGGAGCTTTTCGAAACAGGTTGTCGCAGGGTGTTGCATTCGGAGCACAATTTCGGCGGCTTTCGTGCCTCTCGGCGTGCATTCGGAACCTGAAAGCAGTGGAAAACCAGGGTCACCAGACCACGACTTTTCCGAATCAACCCTCCGTAGAAGTCCGGTGCCGTGCACAAAAGAAACACTCAACGAAAAGGGCCGCAGCGAAGCTGCGGCCCTTTGAATGCTGTCGCTGTGACGACGTCGCGGCGAACTGACGCCGCTGGGATGGCGGCAGCTAGTGCTGCTCGCCTCCATTGGACGATCCCCAGGACGGCGTTGACGGTTCCGAACTCGGGGTGGCCCAGCTCGTAGCGGGCGCGGGTTCTGGCGCGGGCGCAGGTGCTGGCGCCGGGGCTGCCGGCTTGGAGGCTGCGACCTTCTTTTTCTTCGCCGGGCTCTTGGCGGCCTTCTTCGGAGCCGCCTTCGTGGCGGATTTCTTCACGGTCTTCTTGGCCGATTTCTTGGCGGATTTTTTTGCGGCCTTCTTCGCCGTCTTTTTGGACTTCTTCGCCGATTTCTTCGCCGATTTCTTGGCGGCCTTCTTCGACGACTTCTTCGCCGCTACGGCCTTCTTGGCCTTTTTAGCCTTCTTGCCCTTCTTGGTCTTCTTCGCTCTAGCCATCGTGGTCCTCCTGTTGCCGCTGGTCGGTTTGTCGGTGGTCCGCTTATCTGATGCCGTCGAGGCTTCGAATAGTCCGCTGAGCTAGATCGAAACGAAGCTTCGTCGAAGCGCCCTTCCGCTCTGTCCCTGGTCCGAACATGATCTCCGGGCCAACGCTTCCGCGTTGGTCCCGAGAAAAAACCGGTAACCGGTTGTCCGGATCATGCCCGGGAGCCGATCGATCAATTCAATCCCCGTCCCCTCAATTCGGGTTTCGGACCTCCTGTCGCCCAATCGAGAAGCTCAATCGTGTGCACCACAGGAACTGACGTACCGCCGGCAATTTGAACCATGCACCCAATATTGCCCGCAGCGATCATGTCCGGCTTGACTGTCGCAATGTTGGCGACCTTTCGATCGCGCAACCTGCTCGCAATGTCAGGCTGGAGAATGTTGTAGGTCCCCGCCGAACCGCAACACAAATGGCTCTCGGGTACATCTTTCACCACGAATCCACTCTTGGAAAGCAATTCTTTCGGAAGCAGCGTGATTTTCTGCCCGTGCTGCAACGAACAAGCCGAGTGATAGGCGATCGTAACGTCGCCTTGCTGCGTCGATGGTGCGAGATCGATGCCCCCGAGATACTCGGTGATATCCTTTGCCAGCGCGGAAATTTGCGCGGCTGGCGCAGCGAATTCGCGATCCTCGCGCAGCATGAAACCGTAGTCCTTGACGACGGTGCCGCAGCCCGACGTCGTCATCAGGATGGCGTCGAGACCGCCTTGTTCTGCCTCCCTTTGCCACACGGTGACGTTGGCCCGGGCTCTCGCCAGCGCGTCGTCATCGCGTCCGAGGTGATGGGTGAGCGCGCCGCAGCATTGCTCGTCCTTGACCAGCACGACCTCGACACCGTGGCGGGTCAGCAGGTTGATGGCGGCCTGGTTGATCCGCGGCGCCAGCACCTGCTGGGCGCAGCCTTGCAGCAGCGCGACCCGCGCGCGCCGCTCGCCGATGGCCGGGAACACGCTGCCGCCCTGGGGTCCCGGCGCCGGCAGCCGCGTTGGCGCCAATGCCAGCATGGCCTTGATCCGCCGCGAGAGCGACGGCGTCGCGGCCGCTTTTGGCGTCGGCAACAGCGCCGCGAACGGCCTCCCGAGCCGTGCCAGGATCATGCCGGCGCGAAACAGTTTTGGCCGTGGCAACACCCAGGCGAGGATCGCGCGCAGGGCGCGTTCCGGCAGCGGCCTCGAGAAATCCCGCTCGATCCGGACCCGCGCCTGATCGACCAAGTGCATGTAGTTCACCCCCGAAGGACAGGTGGTCATGCAGGCCAGGCACGACAGGCAGCGGTCGATATGCTTGACCACCTCCTTCGTCGGCGGCTTGTCCTTTTCCAGCATTTCCTTGATCAGGTAGATTCGGCCGCGCGGGCTATCGAGCTCGTCGCCGAGCAGCACATAGGTCGGACAGGTCGCGGTGCAGAAGCCACAATGCACGCAGGCGCGCAGGATCTTGTCCGCTTCGGCGATATCGGGATCGGCGAGTTGGGCGAGTGAGAATTCGGTTTTCATGTCGCTTGCCCCCGCGCCAGCCGGCCGCGGTTGAGGATGTTTTTGGGATCGAAGCTGGCGCGCACCCGCTCGCTCAGGAGCGCAACGCCACCGGCCTGCGGATGGAATACATCGACGTCGCGCCGCACCGCTTCAGACGCCCGGATCAGCGTCGCATGGCCGCCGGCGGCCTCGACGCGCTGGCGCACCAGCGCCGCCTGCGCGTCCGGCTTTGGCGGCAACGCCGCCCAGATCAGGCCACCGCCCCAGTCGTAGATAACGTCGCCGCCGGTATCGCGCGCCAGCGCCTGGCCGAGCGCGCCGCCAACCGCCGGTGGACAGACGATCCGCCACACCGGCCAGGCGCCGAGCGATCCTTTGGCGGCGAACGGC
>JAIEPP010000262.1 GCA_019748335.1 Xanthobacteraceae bacterium | reverse complement strand
GGCCTGCGCCGGAACATGGTGACGATCTGCGCCATGACGGCGACGATCATGCAGGCGCTCGACACCACCATCGCCAATGTCGCGCTGCCCTATATGCAGGGCACGCTGTCGGCGTCGCAGGACCAGATCAACTGGGTGCTGACCTCCTATATCGTCGCCGCCGCGATCATGACCGCGCCTGTGGGGTGGATCGCCAACCGCTTCGGCCGCAAGAACATCTTCATCATCTGCTCCGCCGGGTTCACCTTCGCCTCGGTGCTGTGCGGTCTGGCGCAGGACATCAACCAGATGGTGCTGTTCCGCCTGCTGCAGGGCGTGTTCGGCGCGGCATTGGTGCCGCTGTCGCAGGCTGTCATGCTCGACTCCTACGCATTGCACGAGCGCGCCAAGGCAATGTCGATCTGGGGCATGGGCGTGATGATGGGCCCGATCATGGGACCTTCACTGGGGGCGTGGCTGACCGAGACCTATTCCTGGCACTGGGTGTTCTTCGTCAACCTTCCGTTCGGCATCTTTACCGTGCTCGGCCTCGTGATCTTCATGGACGAGACCAAGAAGGATCTCGGCCTGCGCTTCGACTGGTTCGGCTTCACCGCGCTGGCGATCGCAATCGGTTCCTTGCAGCTCGCGCTCGACCGCGGCGAACAGCTCGGCTGGCTGGAGTCCAACGAGATCATCGGCGAGTTCATCGTCTCCGCCATCGGCTTCTATTATTTCTTCGCGCATTCGCTCACGACCGCAAAACCATTCATCCAGTTCGCGCTGTTCAGGGACAAGAACTTCGTCGGCGGCTGCGTCTTCATGGCGGTCATGGGCCTGGTGCTGTATTCGACCATGGCGCTGTCGTCGCCGTTCCTGCAGAACGTGATCGGCTATCCCATCATCACCGCGGGCGTGCTGCTGGCAAGCCGCGGCTGCGGAACTTTCGTGGCGATGATGCTGGTCGGCCGCGCGATGCGCTATGTCGAGGCACGCACGCTGATCATCTGCGGCCTCGGCCTGACCGCGGCGTCGTTGTTCAACATGACCGGCTGGACCGACCAGACCGGCGTCAACGAAATCGTGGTGATCAGCATCGTCCAGGGCTTTGGCTTCGGGCTGGTGTTCGTGCCGCTCTCGACCGTGGCGTTCCTGACGCTGCCGGGCCACCTGCGCACCGACGGCACCTCGATGCTGACCCTGATGCGCAACGTCGCCAGCTCGATCGGCATTTCCATCGTGATTTCGCAACTGACCCAGGGGTCGCGGCGCGTCTACGCGGTGCTGTCGGAGCACGTCAACCCGTTCAACCACGCCATGCAGATGCCCAACGTGCGCGGCATGATCGACCTGTCGACCGATGCCGGCCGCGCCATGGCGGACGCGATGGTGAAGGTGCAGGCGCAGATCATCGCCTTCTCGCAGGACTACCAGCTGGTGATGATCTTCATCCTGGTCTCGATCCCCCTGACCATCATGATCGGATCGACCAAGGCCACACTGCGCGCGCAGTCGGCCGCGCCCGAGCATGCGGTGATCGAGTAGATTGCGCGGACACCGAAGGCGCTCAGGCTGAGCTTGCCGTCGCCACCCAGCCGCGGAACGAGAAGGCGGCATAGAAGAGCTCGACATCCGAGAATCCGGCCTCGCAAAGCAGCGCTTCCTCTTCGGCCGCGGAAAGCAAGGGCAGCCCGGCCATTCTCACGGCGGAGGCCATGGCCTTCCCCCAATCAGCGCTGGTGCGGTCGGCAAAAGCCGCCGAGCGCGCCAGCCAGCGCTCCGCGCCTCCGCTCGGCACGCTGTGGTGGGCGACAACAAGGCGTGCGTCCGGCTTCAGCCGACGATGGATGTCCTTCAACGTTCGCAGCCGCTCTCCCTTGTCGAGAAAGTGCAGCGTAAGCAGACATGCCGCGCCATCGAACGGGCCCGACGGTGCCCCGCCGACGGCACCCTCTATCAGCTTGATCCGTTCCTTGAACGGCTCGATGTTTCGGCGCGCAAGGTCGAGCATGGCGGCAGAGGGGTCGACGCCGGTGAATAGCCATTCCCGCTGGGCTTCCGCCATCGACTTCAGCTCCATGCCCCCTCCCGCACCGACCACGAGAATATCGGCCGCCTGCTGCGCCCGCTCGCTGAGGAGCAGCATCACCATACGATGGAGATCGGCGAGCCCCGGCACCTTCCGTGGGGTCTCGTCAGCATAAGTTGCAACCAAAGCCGGGTTCGAGAACGATCCTTGGCTTTTCGCGTTGGCTTCGATCGAGGTGGACATGGGAACTCCAACGCATGTATCAGATGAAGCTACATAAGGGTGTGCGAGTCATGTATCTTTAACAGATACGAATGAGCGCGCCTCGTGTCAATTATCCTTGCGGTGCACGGTGACGTGCAGCGCATTATTTTGGGGTCAGGCGATGAACAAGGACACCAGGCTATCTGACGTCCTGCATGTGCTGCTGCATTTGGGGCAGATCAAAGAGCCGGTGACATCCGAGATTCTGGCGAGAAGCATGAGCACCAATCCGGCCGTGTTCCGGCGGACCATGGCGGGCTTGAGGAAGGCAGGCTACGTCCAGTCCGGCAAGGGACATGGCGGCGGCTGGCAGTTGGCGCGCCCCTTGCGTCAGATCAGTCTGCTTGCCGTTTATGAAGCGCTTGGCCGACCCAATCTCTTCGCGATTGGAAACCGCCGCGATCACTCTGATTGCGTGGTCGAAAGGAACGTCAACGCGGCCATGGCGGACACGATGGCACGAGCAGAAGCACTGTTGGTGGGACGATTTGGAAAGATAACGCTGGACACGCTTGCGCCGGGAAAGCCGGACCCGCTTTCGGTGCATGACCGGAAGACTGTTCGAACGCGGGGATGATCGACCGAGTTCTTCCCCCCTTATGCAAGTAACGAGATGGCGCGTTCCATGCGGTGGAGATGGATGATCGGTTTCGGTCATTCGATCCTGGAAGCGACCAGTCCGCTCGCCCCCTAGGTCATTCCTCATTTATGGGTTCACGGCCTAAGTCTCCGCGATTTGCTTGCTCAACACCGTGCGCCACGCCGCTGAATCCATGCCGGCCTCCGGGCCGACCGCATAGGTTTCATAAAGGCCATCGACGGTCTTGTGGCCGGCCGACTTGATCATTCCGATGAACTCGCCCCACGCGCTGCCGAGGCCTTCGAAGCCGCCGTGATAGGTGGTCTGGGCAATCGTCATGGCCGGCCACTGCCCTGGCCTGACGCGGTTGACGGGCGCAACGGGCGAGGCGACCGGCAGGCAGATCTCGAAATCGAAGATGGCGCCAGGGTCGCGCACATGGTGCGTGAACCAGGGGCCGACCACCGCAATGTTCTGCGCGGCGACGGCGGCCTTCAGTTCCATTAGGCCCGGGCCCATCACCTTTTGGATTTCCGCGCGCGGCACCTGGATCGGGATCAAGGCGGTGAGTTGCGGCGTGGTTTTGATAATGCGAAGCGGTTCGATCACGGCTGTACTCCAGGCCGCGCCTTAAGCGACGGCGGAAGATTTGATGAAGGTTTCGAGCCGCACGTAACTCGCTTCCATGCCATGCTCCATGCCGGTCGATAGCATCATGGTTCGCGTCGTGGCATCGGGCAGCGTCATTCGCATCGTCATCAAGGTGCCGGAACCATCAGGCGCGAAGGTGGTTTCAACATGATTGTCCGGCGTCGGGTCCGGCATGTGCATGCGCTCGACGTGAACCAGCCGGCTGAACGGCACCAGTTCCACGAATTCTCCGGTCACATAGAACCCGTTGCCTTTGCCGTCGTCCCACTCGTAGCGAATCTTGCCGCCCGGCCGCGCCTCGTTGATACAGACCGGCATGGTCCAGCCCTCGGGGCCGAGCAGCCATTTCTGAATCAGCGCCGGCTCGGTGTGGGCGCGATACACCAGCTTGGGTGGCGCAGCGAATTTGCGGGTGACGACGACATGGGTATCGCCCTCGGTCTTCAACGTCAGCTTGCTCACGGGATCGCCTTTCAGTTTTCGGTTTTCATGTCGGCGAGAACGTCGTCGAGCCGGTTGTAATTGGCGGCCAAAGCCTGTCGCAGCATTCCAAGCCACTGGTCGATCTCGGTCATCGCAGACGGCGCCAACCGGCACGGCCGCTTGGTGCCGTCGACGCGGCGCATGATCAGGCCGGCACCCTCGAGCACCTTGAGGTGACGCGAGATGGCGGGCTGCGTCATCTCGAACGGCTCGACCAGTTCATTGACGGTGGCCTCGCCGAGCGCGAGGCGGGCCAGAATCGCCCGCCGGGTCGGGTCCGCCAGCGCGGCAAAGGAAGCGTCGAGGCTCTTCATATCAACTCCATTATATAACTAAATTATTATATAACTGAATGCGATTGTCAACATCAGCCAAAAAGGATTTTGCCATGAGATGGGCCTGAAGCGATTTCGCTGGTGTCAGACGCCGCGATCGGACCGGGACGCGAGGACGGCATCGAAGGCGCTTCCCATCTCGGCGATCGACGGCTTCAGGCCCGTGAACAATTCGAAGGCGTCGGCGGCCTGATAGATCGCAAGCTCGCGTCCGGTCATGACCTCGGCGCCGCCGGCCTTGGCGGCGATCAGTAATGGCGTCCACAGCGGCGAATAGACCGCATCAGCCACCCACAAATCGCGATGAAGCAAGGCGACGGGAATCGGCGAGTTGCGATCCGGCAGCATGCCGACCGGTGTTGCATTGATGGCTCCGACAGCGCCCTGCATGGCATCGGCGACGCTTGCCGCGATCCGCAGCCGCAAGCGGCCCTGCAACTGCGCCGCCAGTTGCGCCGCCTTGGCCGGATCGGAATCGAAGATGCCGAGTTCGATCACGCCGAGATTGGCGAGCGCGAAAGCAATCGCCTTGCCGACGCCGCCGGCGCCGATCAGAGCCACCGGGCCGCGGCCCGAGGCGGTCACCAGATTTCCGATCGCGCGCTCGAAGCCTGACGTGTCGGTATTATGCCCTAACAGCTTTCCCCGGCGCACGACGATCGTGTTGACCGCGCCAATGGCGCGCGCGCCATCCGACAATTCGTCGAGCAGCGGCACCACCGCCTCCTTATAGGGAAAGGTGACGTTGACGCCGGCAAAGCCGAAGTTCTTCACGCCCTCGAGCAGCGCCCGCAGGCCGGCCGCGTCGGCGCCGGCGACTTCGATCAGCTGATAGTGACAGCGGACACCGAGCGCGTCGGCCGCCCGCTCGTGCATCGCCGGTGACGCCGACTGCGCGATCGGCGCCCCAATCAGCCCGGTCAGGAATCGCTTGCGATCACGGGATGGATCAAGGGGCATGCTTGCTCACGCGACCATGTTCCGGTTACGGCCGCGCCACGGCAAGGATTTTTTTGGCCGCTTCCAGCGCGCGGCGTGCCCGCGCCTCCGCGTTCACCGTCTTCGCAAGCTCCGCGGTCGGAACTTCGATGCTGACCGGAATATCCTTCGGCATCGCCTTGATCAGCGAAACCAGGTCGATGCCGCCCTGCCCCGGAAACAGCCGCTCGAACCGCGCGGCATGCATCATTTCTTCCATCGTCGCCGGCCGCTTGGCCGGGCCGTCGCATAGCTGCCAGTAGTGCAGCCGGCCGACAGGAATGCGCGCGAGTTCGCCGATCAGGCTGTTCGAGCGATCGAAGTGCAGCGCATCGACCAGCACGCCGGCATTGGGCTGGCCGACCTGTGCGACGATGCTGTTGGCGGCGCGCAGATTGGGGACCGACGTCCATGGCATGAATTCGAGGTCGGCGGTCAGCCCGTATGGCGCCGCCGCTTCGCAGAATTTGGCGAACCGATCGGTAAAGCGTTTCAGATCGGGATCGTAGCCCGCGACCAGGATGTTTTTGGCGCCGAGCCGCGCGCCGGTCTCGAAGAAGGCGGCGAAGCCAGCGACTTCGGTCTCCGGCCGGAAGGCGACCACTTCAAGGTCGGCCACCGTCACGCCGGTCGCATCAAGCCGGGCGAGCGTTTCCTTCAGGCCGGCCGCATCTTCCATCAGCGGATAGGCCACCCCGCCAGCCGTCGAGGGAAGCAGCCGGATGCCGACATGGTCGTAGCCGCAGGCTGCGGCGACCTCGACCAGTTCAGGCGGCGGGAGTTCGAGGACGGTGAGCGCGGCGAGCGAGAATTTCGGCATTACCTGACATCTGCGATACGGGCATCGAGTGCGAACATCGCCTGATACACCTCGGCATCGCCGATGCTGGCAGTCAATTCAGGCGCCATTTCGGCCACTCTGGATAGCGCATGACGGAGCGAGGCTTCATCCAGCGCTTCGATGATCAGGAGGCCGGCAAAGACGCCCTCATCCTTGCGCATGCCCTTTTCCACCGTCGGCACCGAGGTTCGGGCGAGATCGGTGGCGCCGATCTGCACCGCGGCGACGCCATCGAGCGCAGCGAGTGCGGCGGCCAGTCGCACGGCATCTTTCGGCAGATTTTCCAGACGCAGCGCGACCACAATCGCCCCCTCGCCGCGACCGGCCCGCGCCGTCATCACCCCACCGCCGCGAATGAAATTGCCCAGCAGCGGCATGATCCGCTGTGACCATGGCGAAGGCGCGTTGAGGCGCGCCAGATAGGCCGGGCCGTCGAGCACCTCGGGGGATTCCAGCTCGTAGAGAATGAAGAAGCGGTTGAGATCGGAGTGCGTCAGACGGAACACGCGGGAGCCCAGAAACCCCTTGGTCGTCACCCGCTCGGTGGTGTGCTCGCGCGTCAGCCAGTGCCGGTAGTCGGTCAGGTGTTTCGGTTCGACATCGCTCCAGATCGCCAGAAACCCCGCGCCGCGCATCATGATCTCCTCCGCTCAGGCTTTCAGACCATGCAACGACGCCGGCACCGTATCCGGCAACTTCCCAAGCCGCTGCACCGCGGCCAGCATCGCGGCGATATATCCGTAAGGCCCCATGCCGCAGATCACGGCGGTGGAGGCGCTCGATGTGATCGAGTGCCGGTGCAATTCGTCGCGGGCATGGATGTTGGAGATGTGGACCTCGAACTTCGGGCCTTCGAAGATCTTCAACGCATCGATCAGCGCCACCGAGGTGAAGGAATAGGCGGCCGGATTCATGATCAGCGCGTCGAAATTGCCGTGCGCCGACTGGATCCAGTTGACGAGTTCGCCTTCCAGATTGGACTGGTGAAACGAAATCTCGACACCGAGATATTTCGCCATCGCCTCGCAGCTCGCCTCGATTTGCTTCAGCGTCGTCGGGCCGTAGATGTGCGGCTCGCGGATGCCGAGAAAATTCAGGTTCGGGCCGTTCAGGATCATGATCTTGGTGGCCATCGTGGCTCCCTCTGTATCGAAATAACGTTGTTTAGCCTGCGAACCACTTGGCGGGAATCGTCACCAGTCCCGGGAACAGCACCATCAGGAACAAGACCACGAGCTGCGCGATCATGAACGGCCAGACGCCCTTGATGATCTCTTCCATGCTGATCTTGGAAACCCCGCAGACGACGTTGAGCACCACCCCCACCGGCGGTGTGATCAGGCCGATCGCGTTGTTGATGATGAACAGCACGCCGAAATAGACCGGATCGATGCCGGCGGTCTTGATGATCGGCATCAGGATCGGTGTCAGGATCAGGATCGTCGGCGTCATGTCGAGCGCGGTGCCGACGATGACCACGATGATCATGATCGCGAACATCAACAGCGTCTGGCTGCCCATGAACGGCTTCAGCAGATCGACGATCTGCGTCGAGATCTCCGACACCGTGATCAGCCAGGACGATACCAGCGCCGCGGCGACCAGGAACATCACGATGCTGGTGGTCAACGCGGCGGAGACGAACACTTCGTACAGTTGCGAGAGTTTGAGCTCGCGATAGACGCAGGTCGCGACGAACAGCGAATAGACCGCGACGACCACCGCCGCCTCGGTCGGTGTGAAAATCCCGAATCGAAGCCCGACAACGATGATGACGGGCAGCATCAGGGCCCAGAAGCCGTCGACCACGGCCTTGAACATTTCCGCAAACGGCGCCCGCGGCGGCGGAGTCAAGTTCTCCTTGCGGACCACCCACCACCAGGAAACGCAGAGGCCGACGCCGAGCATCAGGCCCGGCACGATTCCGGCCAGGAACAGTTTCGAGATCGAGACGCCGGCGGCGACGCCGAAGATGACGAAGCCGATGCTGGGCGGAATCACCGGCGCGATGATGCCGCCGGCGGCAACGAGGCCGGCCGCATAGGATTTCTTATGCCCGGCGGCCACCATCATCGGCACCAGCAACGCGGCGAGCGCCGCGGCATCGGCGGCGGCCGAGCCCGAAAGCGACGCCAGGATACACGACGCCAGAATGGTGACGTAACCGAGCCCGCCGCGAAAGTGACCGACGGCGACGAGGGCGACATTGACGATGCGCTTGGCCAGCCCACCCTTGTTCATCAGTTCGCCCGCCAGCATGAAGAACGGGATCGCCATCAGGGGAAAGCTGTCGGCGCCGTTGATGACGTTCTGCGCCACGATCTGGGAATCGAACATCCCGATCGTCGACATCAGCGCCACGCCGCAGATGATCAGCGCGAACGCGATCGGCATGCCCAGCGCCATCGCGCCGAGCAGCGAGAAGGTGAAGACCGCGATGGTCATGCTCTGATCTCGCGCATCATGCGGCCGGACATCAGTGTTCCTCCGATTCCCTGACCGCGACCATGTCGGCCTCGCTGGCCTGCCCCGACACGACCCGGTAGAGGTCGTAGAGCAGCATGACGCCGGCCGAGACGCCGAACACGACCCCGACGAAATAGAAAATGGCAATCGACAGGCCGGTCGCCGGCGCCCGGTCGTCCCAGTTGATCAGGGTCTGGCGCCAGCTTCCCGTCAACAGCAGCCAGTCGGCGAACAGCATCAGGCAGTAGTTGATGATGAAGCAGATCCGTTTTCCCGCGGGCGACAGCATTCGCACCAGGCTGTCGACGCCGAGATGCGAATGCTCGCGCACCGCGACGATGGCGCCGAGAAAGGTGAGCCAGACCAGCAGCCAGCGCGACAGCTCCTCCGAAATCGTAATGCCGGAATTGAAGCCGTAGCGCAGCACGACATTGCCGAACACCAGCACCACCATCACCGCGAGGCAGAGCGCGATGACCCCCTTGAGGAAACCGCAATAGAGATCGAGCACGCGTTCCATGGAAATCGCCTGGACGGAGAGAATCCAGGACGGAGCCGAAGTGGCTCCGTCCTGCCGCGCTTCAGCCGCGCTATTTCACTTGGCTTTACGGACCCGCTCAAGCTCTTCGTTGAAGAGTTTTACGGTTTCGGGCTTGAGGCTGGCCGAGATCTTGTCGACCACCGGCTGGACGGCCTTGCGCATCCGCTCCAGTTCGGCCGGCGCCACCGCATTGTACGTCATGCCCTTGGCTTGCAGTTCCGACAGCGCCTTTTCGGTCTGCAGCCGCGTCTGCTCCTTCTGATAGTCGCGGCTTTCGTTGTAGGCTTCCTGCATCAGGCGCTGCTCGGTCGGTGACAGCTTGTCCCAGAAGATCTTGCTGACCAGGATGATGTTCTGCGTAAACGTGTGGTTGGTGGCCGAGACGTATTTCTGCACTTCGTAGAATTTGTTGGACAGGATGACGGTGTAGGGATTTTCCTGGCCGTCGACGGTGCGGGTTTCCAGCGCCGAATAGAGTTCACCGAACGCCATCGGGATCGGATTGGCCTTGAAGGCGCTGAAGGATTCCAGATAGACCGGATTCGGGATCACGCGCAGCTTGAGGCCGGCGAAATCCTCGATCCTGGTGATCGGCAGACGGCTGTTGGTGACGTTGCGGAAACCGAGGCCCCAATAGCCGAGCCCGATCAATCCGCGCGACGGTAGCCCGTCGATCATCGCCTTGCCGAAGGCGCCCTGCACCAGCGCATCAGCCTGATCGGTGGTAGCGGCGATGAACGGGAAATCGAGCACGCCGAATTCCGGAATCACGGTCGCGAGCGACGTGGTGGAGGCCGACAGCATTTCCTGCGTGCCGCCGCGCAGCGCGGATTGCTGCTGCAATTCGTTGCCGAGCTGGGACGCGGCGAATTCGCGAACCTTCATCTTGCCGCCGCTCTTGGCGAGCAGGATTTCCGCGAATTTCTGCACGCCGAAACTGACGGGATGATCGGTGTTGTTGAGGTGGCCCCAGCGGATCGTGCGTTCCTGGATCTCCTGCGCGGATGCGGCACCGACGAAAAGCGCCCCGCCGAACAGCGCGGCGGACAGAACTGAAAGCAGCCTCATCACTTCCTCCCTGAAACGATCGGTGCCAAGCCGCAGCTTGTTGCTGCCATTTCCCGTGCCGGCACCGTTAACTCGTGAAAATCATACTATGAAATCTATGTCAAATGAGATTATAAGAAATGTATGATATAATTGACGCGTGGCGCAGCGCCGGCATTCGCGGCTATGCTGATGGCAGCGGATCACTGGTGAACCGCAATCACGGGCCGGAACAGGACCAAGACCTTGACGATATTGGAACATTCGCAAGCCTCGATGTCGGCCGGCGATAGCGGCTATCGCCGCATCCGTTCCGACATCATCTTCGGCGTGTTGACGCCGTCCGGGCGGCTCAAGCTCGATTCGATGAAAGAGGACTACGGCGTCAGCGTCAGTACGTTGCGCGAAATCCTGAACCGGCTGGCGTCCGAAGGCTTCGTGGTGGCCGAAGGCCAGCGCGGTTTCGAGGTCGCCCCGGTATCGATCCAGAACCTGCGCGAACTGGCTGGTCTTCGAATCCTGCTCGAACACCACGCCATGACCGAGTCGTTCCGCGCCGGCGACGTCGAATGGGAAGGCCGCGTGGTGTCAGCCCATCACAAGCTGGCGACCACCGAGCGCGCGATCCTGTCCGAAGGCGACGACGATCCTGAACTGCGCAAACGCTATGACGGCGAATTTCACCAGGCGCTGATCTCGAGTTGCGGTTCGCGCGAGCTGATGCAGACCCACGCCGTCGTGTTCGACAAATATTTCCGCTATGCATTGCAGTACCGCGGCAGCGCCACGGTCGAGCAGCACCGGGCGCTCAAGGAATGCGCGCTGAAGCGCGATATCGAAACCGCGAAAAATATCCTCACCGACCACATCAACAGCTGCGTCGCGCACGCGCTGGCGATCGGCACGCTGAAATAATCAGGATGGCGTCAACGCGTCCGACGCCGCGACATAGGCGAAGGCGATCGCCGGCCCGAGCGTGATCCCGGGCCCGGGATAAGTCCCGCCCATGATCGACTGCATGTCGTTGCCGCAGGCGTAGAGCCGCCCGATCGGCCGGTTGCCGGAATCGAGCACGCGTGCGCTATCGTCGGTGACAAGCCCGGCCGAGGTGCCGATATCCGACGGATACAGCCGCAGCGCATAGAACGGCGCGGTTGCGATCGGCCCGAGATTGGGATTGGCGCCACCGGCCGACGCATCGCCATTGTGATTTTGATAGACCGTGCTGCCGCGATCAAATTCGAGATCGCGACCGGTGCGCGCGTAGCCGTTCATCCTGTCGACGGTTTCCCGGAGATTGCCGGGATCGATGTTCAAGCGTTGCGCCAGTTGCTCGATGCTGTCGGCGGCGGCGAGATATCCGTCGGCGAGTGCAGCGCTGGTGCCCCAACCGCCGGGGCGCACCATGCCGAGACCATACTTCCGCAGCGCCGTCGCATCCGCGATCAGAAACGCGGGGATCGCCGACTTGGCGTTCGCCAGCATTTCTTGTGCGAACTGGTGATAGGAAATCGCCTCGTTGACGAAGCGGCGCCCGTGGCTATCGACCACCAGCGTCCCCGGCTTGCCGCGGTCGAGCACGAAGTGCGGAAACACCGCGTTCGATCCGTCGGCGCGGCGCCGGATCGACGCCGGCGCCCAGAACGCGGCGCTGAGGTCGCGATCGCTGACGCGGGCACCGATCTCGATTGCCTTGTCCTGCGCATCGCCGGTCGATCCTTCCGCGACGGAGGACCATGCCTCGTCGGTTGCTAGCGCCGCACGGCGCTCGGCGTGGCGATTGAAACCGCCACCCGCGAGAATCAATCCGGCCTCGATCGATATCTCCCGCGAAACACCGCTTGATGTGAGCACCGCGCCGGTTACAGTGCCGTCGGCAGCACGCACGATCTTCGCCAGCGAGGCGCCGGTGACGATATCGACGTCGTGGCGGATCAGCGAATACAGGAGGCGGCCGACCAGCGCGTTGCCCATCACCAGCCGCGTGCCCCTGTTATGGTTGAGCCGGTCGCGACCATAGCGGG
>JAIEPP010000002.1 GCA_019748335.1 Xanthobacteraceae bacterium | reverse complement strand
TCGATTATCAATAAGCATCATAAGTTATTGAATTAACGCCATTAAAAATATTTTCGGAAGCGATATACCGTCAGGCATCACGACAAAATTGCGGGCTCTTGAAATCATTGGGGTTTTTCGCAATCGCCCCAAAATCGTGCTTTCGGGGACTATCGTCAAACGAGGAATGCAGGAGACAATCCGACTCGATCCGTGCATTCCGCCGATTTCACGATCTGTTGCTATCATCAACACGTCGGATTGTCACGTATGCCACCGGTAAACTGTCACCGTGATCAATAAAAGGCTCCCCTACTACGGCGTCTCCCATCGGCGGGCCGTAGCTCAAAAGCGAGCAATGCTAAAGCGAGATCAGCTCGACCGCGCCGCCCATTCCCGCCATCAAGCCCTTCAGGCGCGGAGCTTGCGTTTTCGGTAGCGCGATAGCCAACAACCGCTGCGCCCTCGACGCGCCTACGTAGATCTTCCTAGCTTCCTCGTTGTCGCCGTGAGCGGCTCCGGCCAGGAAATCGATGATACTCTTCGCTGTCCTTGGCGACATCACCACACAAATTGCCGGAAACTCCATCCCCTTGACGCTGTGGATTGTGCGGGCCGGATGGCCGGCCGCGGGCGCGACCGAAAGCGCCTTGTCCAAATCGCCATTTCGACGAAGTCGCTGATTGATCGATTGGCCACCTGCCGGAAGCAGTGGAGCAAGCAATCGGCGGGCCTCGTCGTGCCATGTTTCCGCCGCCGCAAACCGATCCGGCGTGACGCGGAGCGCTTGAACCAACGCAAGTGCTTCAGGCCGCCACGACTCTGGACCGACTTCACCATCGACTAGGTGTTGGTGATAGGTCTTCCCGTCCAAGCGCCCACCCAGCTCAAGCATGATCCGATGAATGGCGACGAGCGCCTCCTTCCGGCTGCCGAGTTCGAACGAAAAGTGGAAATCACTCACCGCGACCGCCAGCCTGTAGCTCAAATCGCGCACCCCCGAATCTTGAGGGTGTCCGAGCGCGTTTGCCCCCGTCCGCCGCGTCGCTGAAACGACTGGACAGTCTCGCGCGTCGAGTCCGATCGCGGCTGTCAGTTCCTGAAATCTGGCGCCAATCGACGAAGGAACGCCCATGCCAGAATAGGACAAGATTTGAACAGCTGTTGGTTCCTCACGATGTTCTCCCAGTGCTTCATCAACCACAGCGCGTTTGTCCGGCGCACGCAACGCCACCACACACTTCGTGATGTTCTTGCTGGAACGGAAATTTCCGCTCATGGGGAGACGCTCGGCCGCGCTGAAGGTCTCCGCGAACTGACCAAGTTCCTGCGTCACGCCGCCCCGGAATCCGTAGATCGCTTGGTTCGGGTCGGAGATGACCTTGACGGGAACGCCGGCCGCACGAAACCACGCGATGATCTCAAGATCTGCTGGATTGCAGTCTTGCGCCTCATCAACGATTAGCTCCAGAAAGCGCGCCGCAAATGCTGGCCCAAGGACAGCGCCGCATGCCGGATCACGCAATCGGGCCAATGCCACTGAACGCGCATCGGTGAAGTCGAGTTCGCCGCGCTCCAGAAAGCGTGCGCGTATTTTTCGTGCCGTGGTCTCATGCGCTTTGATTTTTCCACGAAAGCCGTGGCGCTGAATCATGGACGGGATTGCGTTGCCCGTCACCCGGTCAAAGCACTCCAGCGGCAGGGCCTGCGCGGCCGCAAACGGCTGTATAGTGCGATCGTCCTTATCGGGGATCAGTCTCGGCTTGGCATCGCAGCCATCGACGCCGAATGGCGCGATTAGGAATTGCCAGAGGAACGCGTCGAAGGTCCCGATGAAGTGGGGGAACGCCGGTGTCTCTACCAGCCCCTCTCGACGCAACCTGTCCTCCAATTCGGAAACGGCGGCGGTGGTGAAAGACAGAAAGGCGATGCCGCGACCCGTTGGCCTTCCGCCAAGAAGCTTCCGCGCTCGCTCGATCATGACACGGGTTTTCCCCGCACCGGGGCAGGCAGCGATGAACGCTGAGCCCGTGTGCTCGATCACCCGCCGCTGCTCCTCGGTCGGCTGGAACGCCTTGGTGATCATTTCACCAGGGCCTCAATCGCCGTCTTCAGATAAGGCGGCACCGTGAAAGCCGTGCCTTTATTGATCTCCTCTGCGACAAGTTGAGCAAAGTCGCCTTTGCGCGTCGTCTCGAAGAGCTTCTGGATCGCAATCGCTTGGGCAACCCCAGCCTGCGCGACCGCTGAGTCCCACTTGTCCCGGGAACGCGGGTGAAGCTCGAGATAGACCTCCTTGAGAACGGCGGCGTTGCCAGCGCGGACCAACTCTGTTTCGAGCGAATAGTCGTTGATGACGACCTCGAGCAGATCGCCTGCACCGAGTCCCACGACAAGCGCCTCCAGATCGCGCTTGCGCGCGGCGCCAGGTATCATCTCCCCTTCCGCCACTTCGCCACCATCGCCATCCGTCAAAACGACGAGCCGATCCGCGATCCGGACTTCGTTAAACGGCGAAAGGAGCAGCTTGGTGTAAGGCCTGAAATCGACACCGTCGATCGGCACGAAGACGGCCGAGCGGAACAGGCGAAGCTTGTCAGCATCGTCCTTCAGCACGATTTTCTTCGCCATGATAGGAAGCAGCAGCGCTTCCGCGATGCCTTCCACCAGGAGCACGCGGCCGCCAAACAGGAACGCCGATTTGGTCACATCCAGATAGCGATCGACTTTGCGGCGCTCAACCGAGTCGAGCGCCAGAGCCGCTAGCGGAATGCAGCGGGTTACACGCCGCGCGCGGCCAACCGGCATTGTTGGGTTCGGCTCGATCTCCGGCATCATCGCCGCAGGGACACCGGCGAGGGGTTGCGGCTCTTCTTCTGGATCCGCCGGCACCACCTCTGCGGGAGCCGCAAGAAATGAGCGGAAAAAGACGAGCTTCTTACTTTCCACCCATGCCGACAGATTCGGCGAGTGGGTCGCCACGATCACCTGCAATTCGCCCGCAGGTCCGTGGTGGCCCTCCCGCAGCTTGCGGGATTTCTCGGCTTGCTCGTCCAGGAAACTCAGAACCGCAGCCTGAAGCTGTGGATGCAGATGCGCCTCCGGCTCCTCAACAAGGAAGAGCGTAAGATCGGCGTCGTTTACCTTTTCCAGTTCGACGGCGATTGTCGCCATGTAAAGAAGGTTCGCATAGCCATGGCCCGAGTAGCGAAGATCTTCCGGTTCGATGCCGTGATCCGCGAGTTTGAAGCGCAAGTCACGCGCGATATCGATCAACTTCTCGTCGCTTGCAAAACCGAGTGACGCTGACTGTCGCCTGACGCCAGCAGTCAGCGCGCTGAGCCCGATCTCAACAGCTCCACCGACCTTGCCAAGGATCTCAGCCTCCGCCCCGCGCCGAAGCGTTTTGGCCAACGCCTCCGGATCACCTCCCTCCAGGAAGTGATTTAAGAGAGCATAGATGCGCGTGGGGTTGCCGGAGGCCAGCGCTCGCTTTGCGTCACGCAGAGGCGGCAGATAGACGTGGCGGATCATCTCGTGGCAACCCGGCTCTGGATTGCCCTGTTGATGCCCCGCCCAAAGCGCCGGCCGAACCGGAAACCGCCCGGTCGTCTCATCATACTTCAGACCGAAGATGCACCCGCTAATAGCCGCATCGGTTGCCGCCGAAATCATCCGACCTTGTTGAGCAGGGCTCAACTCCGTGAATGTCGCGATGATCTCAAATTTGCGCTTCGCGCTTCCAAATCGAATATCAGTCGTTTCACAGTAAAGTTCCCGGCGCCCACCCAATGGCGCAGTCAGGAGGCGGATCGCATCGATAGCGTTGCTCTTGCCTCCGTTATTTTCTCCAACAAGCAGTGTTAGGTCTTTGCAGAGCGGAATTTCAGATTGCTCGAAGGAGCGAAAATTGCTTAGGATAATTTTTTCGAGATACATGGCCCCTCCGCGTCATCACACCGTTTAACGGCGTGGCCCAGTCTTTATTAGCTCACTCGATTAGCCCGCGCGGCTATGTCAGCGCATCGCGCCATGAGCACCCCGAACGGTTCGGCGTCATCGAAGAGAAGCCCATCCTCGACCATGCGGGCGTAATCGTTTTCCAGCGCCATCGCGCCATCGCCGACCGGGATGAGTTGCAGTCCACCGTTGACGGTCGCTGCGTAGTCGATTGGCGTACGGTCGGCTGCCTTCTCTGCAAAGAACATCGACTTGTGTCTGGCAACGGCGTTCGCCAGTTCGCGATCAGCGAACGCAGCTTCTGCAAAGCCGGCCTCATCCAGCCGGACAATATCGTGCCAATGTCGCGCGAAGCGGTCGCCACGCAGCCGCTGCTGAAGGCAGAAGACATGGATGGCGGTCGCCTTCTCCCAGAACGTCCGTTCTGCGTGCATCACGCGGGGCCGCGCCGCCGGGAATATCAACCCTTCGATCAGGCCGGACGCATCGCATACGACTTCGCGCAGGCTCGCCGGTTCGCCCGTCGAGCGGGCGCCGAACTCCAACATAACGCTCGGCGCGACATAGCCAGAGCCCGTCGCGGTCGCCTCGTAGTCGATAAAGAGCTTCTCATCCTCGAGGCGTACGGACGCCGCCAGACCTTCGGCCGCCAACGCGTTCGCGATCACGGGCTGCACAGTTTCCGCGACCCATGCCGGCAACCGCCGACGGACTTCACTGGACCAGCGCTTTTCCTCGCTTCGGGTTTTCGGGAGAGCCTCCCCATTGTCCCCGACCAAATCAGGCGCAATCGCCCGAATGTCGTAGGTCAGATCCACATCCTCCGAAAATCGGCGGATGACCTGATAGGCTTTCGACAAGGACGTGCCGCCTTTGAACACCAGATGTTCGCCGAGCGGCGCGGCGTAGAGGGTCGCCAGCGCCCAAACCACCCACACGTCCTTCTCCAGAAGATGCGTGGGACGGCCCGAACGGTCAGCTGCGACACCCAGCGCATCTCGGCGATCCTGGGCCGACAGAAGAAGAAAGACGTCAGCCATAGGCCGCCTTCCCGACGCTCTGCGCGAGCCATGTCGGAAGCTGCGGCGCGGCCGCGACCAGCTCGCCGAACACTCCGGGCGGCATTTTCTGCTTCAGTGTCTTGAGCGCATTTTCCGCCCGTTCAGGACCGAGCCAGGCAAGCGCCCGGACGGCCTCCCCCGCTGGTCGATTGGCCAGAGCCAATTGCCAGCGCGGCGCATGCCGCAATTCCACAACCTGCTTGCCAAGGTGCATCGTCCGGCTGCGTCCGGATGTCAGATAGACCGAACGAACAGGCACCTGCGTCGTCAAGCCAAGAGCGTTTGCCGCAGCGGCGCCGTTCGAGACAATGATCTCGCCGCGTTGAGTCGCCAGAGCCTCAACGGCCTGCTCGACCGAAGGCGTTCGCGTTCCGAACCGGCTGGCGACGGGACGAAGATAGACGCCGCGACCCGCGCGAATGAGCTGTCCACGCTCGGCCAGACGCGATAGCGCCTGATCCACCGCAGCTCGATTTCCAAGGTGGAGCAGCCCCTTAGCGGACACAGGCACCCCTTCGGGCAGTCCCGCCGCATGCGTCAATATCTGTTCGGTCACCCGAGTCATCGTCATTCTCCTGTTAGAAGCATATACGGTTTTCTGACACTTTTCAATGAAGCCCGCATGAGGGTGAAGCCGGGTAAGGGGGAAAGCCTTCCCCTGCGGCCGAGCCATGATCTCGGCCGACCCCTTCTGCGGGGACCTCCCCCGCAACGCCCCCTTTAGAGTGAGAGTGCGGACGGGATTTCCGTGACGGGTTGAGGGCTGGAGAAGAGGTCTCCGGCGCCCGTCGCGGAGAACCGCGATGTTCAGGAATAACCGCAACGGGCGTGCCGGCAACGACCGGGCGAGCCTTTACGACGACATCACCAGCAAGATCATCGCCGAGCTGGAGGCAGGCCGCTTCCCCTGGGTTCAGCCCTGGGGCACGGCCACGGCCAAGGCGCCCCTCGCCATGCCGAGGAACGCTGCAAACGGACGGCACTATTCGGGGATCAATGTGCTGATCCTGTGGGGCGCCGTGATCCAGCACGGCTTTCCCGGCCAGAGCTGGCTCACCTTCCGCCAAGCCTTGTCCCTCGGCGGGAATGTCCGCAAGGGCGAACGCGGCACCACCGTTGTCTATGCCGACCGTTTCACCCCGGAGGACGAGAAGCGCCGCGCCCGCGAAACCGGCGAGGAAGCGGCAGCGGTCCCGTTCCTCAAGCGCTTCACGGTGTTCAACGCGGCGCAATGTGACGGCTTGCCAGAAGAAGTAACCATCGTTGCTCCGCCGCCTCCGCCCGGCCTCATCGAGCCCCGAGTCAAGGCCCTTATCCAGGCCACCGGCATCGACTTCCGCATCGGCGGCGATCGCGCCTTCTATGTCCCGGCGCACGACTATGTGCAGGTGCCTCCACCCCAAGCGTATTTCGAGTCGATCAATTGGCACCGGACGGCCCTGCACGAGCTGGGGCACGCCACAGGCCACCCCGCGCGCCTGAACCGCGATTTCTCGGGTTCATTCGGAACGAAGAAATACGCTTTCGAGGAGCTGGTCGCCGAGATCAACGCCGCCTTCTGCTGCGCCTCGCTTGGCATCACTCCCACCGTTCGCCATGCCGACTACATCGGCTCCTGGCTCGAGGTGCTGCGTGAGGATAACCGCGCCATCGTCCGTGCCGCCTCCCAGGCCTGCAAGGCGGCCGATTGGCTGCTCGGCTTTCTGCCGGACGCCGATATCGGCCTCGCCGATGACGAACGGCAAGCGGCGTGATGGCACTGAAAACTGGAAAGGCGGAGAATCTGACTTCCGCCTTCACGCCTTTCCGCTTTTCCGGCGCTGCCCTTCTCAGAGTGAGAGGGCGGCGCTTCGCTTCGTGACGGGTTGGAGGTCGAGAGAGAGGCTCTCGCCGACCGTCGCGGAGTAAGGAACATGGCGACTGCCGTTCAAAAGATCACCCTGTCGTCGGCGCGCGACATCCCCTTCAACAAACTGCTGCTCAGCCAAGCCAATGTGCGGCGCGTAAAGGCCGGGACATCGATCGAGGAGCTGGCCGAGTCTATCGCCCGGCGCGGCCTCATTCAGAGCCTGCATATCCGTCCCGTCCTCGACGCCGATGGCGCCGAGACTGGCATGTTCGAGGTGCCCGCCGGCGGCCGGCGCTATCGCGCGCTTGAACTGCTGGTGAAACAGAAGCGCCTAGCCAAGACTGCGCCAGTGCCCTGCGTTGTTGGCGACGCCAAAAGCGGCATCCTCATCGATGAAATCTCGCTGGTCGAGAACATGGATCGCGCGCCGCTGCATCCACTCGACCAGTTCCGCGCCTTCCAGGCCATGCGCGACAAAGGCATGACCGAGGAGGCCATAGCGGCCGCCTTCTTCGTCAAGGCCAATGTGGTGAAACAGCGCCTGCGCCTCGTCTCCGTCTCGCCAAAGCTGCTGGAGATCTATGCCGACGACGGCATGACGCTCGAACAACTCATGGCCTTCAGTGTCTCGTCAGACCATGCCCGTCAGGAACAGGTGTGGGACGCGATCAAGGATAGCTGGCAGAAGGAACCCTATCACATCCGCCGAATGCTGACCGAAATGGCAGTACGCGCCGCCGACAAGCGAGCCGTCTTCGTGGGTGTTGAAGCGTACGAAGCGGCCGGCGGCGTCGTGCTGCGCGACCTGTTCCAGTCCGACGATGGCGGCTGGCTGCAAGACCCGGCCCTACTCGACCGCCTGGTGGCCGAAAAGCTCAAGGTCGCCGCTGACGAAATCGCGGGCGAAGGCTGGAAATGGGTCGAGGCCGCCCTGAGCTTTCCCTACGGCCACGAGCATGGGCTGCGCGAGCTTGCAGGGACAACGGTCGAACTGACGGTGGGGGAACGCGCAGCCCGTGAGACGCTACGAAACGAATATGACCGGCTCGAAGCCGAATATTCCGAAGCCGACGAGCTACCGGACGAGGTCGATGCGCGTCTCGGCGAAATCGAAAAGGCCCTCGACGCCTTCGAACAGCGCCCGGCGATCTACGACCCGGCCGACATCGCCATCGCGGGCGTTTTCATCAGCATCGACGCCAACGGCTCGCTGTCGGTGAATCGCGGCTATGTCCGTTCCGAGGATGAACGTCCAGCCGACCATGAAGGTAACGATACGCCAGCAACGGACGGCGATAGAGTTCATGCGACCGCGCCAACCGTTCAACGCGCCGTCGTCACCATCGGTGGCCAGGCTGTGGCGCCGGATGAAGACGAGGAAGAGGGCATCAAGCCGCTGCCCGAGCGCCTCATCACCGAACTCACCGCGCATCGCACCCTGGCGCTACGCAACGCGGTAGCCGAGCATCCCGACATCGCCATGACCATGTTGCTGCACAAGCTGGTCAGCGACACCTTCCGGCGTCCCGCGCCGACCGGCTGCCTCGAGGCCAGTGTCCGCCATGTCACCTTCTCCGCCCAATCGGAGGAACTGAAGGACAGCGCGCCGGCGCGCGAGATCGCCGAGCGGCATGAAAGGTGGGGCGATCATATCCCCGCAGAGGATCAGGCGCTGTGGGATTGGTTGAGCCATCTGGACGACGGAACGCGCCTCGACCTGCTTGCCCATTGCGTCAGCTTCGGCGTGAACGCGCTGTTCGAGCGGCCGAACCCTTACGGATCGGGCGTCAGCCAACACGGTCTGGACGTGCGCATCTCCCAGGCAGACCGGCTGGCGAGGGCTACTGGACTCGACATGGTCGCGGCAGGCTGGCGGCCAACGGTCAGCAACTATCTTGGCCGCGTCACCAAGCCCCGCATCATCGAAGCCGTCCGAGAGGGCGCGGGCGAACGATCCGCCCAGCTCATCGACCATCTGAAGAAGGGCGACATGGCCAATGAAGCTGAACGCCTGCTGGCCGACACGGGCTGGCTGCCTGAGCCGTTGCGTCTGATCGATCCCAATGACGCACAGGCCATCGAACCGGGAACAGAGAGCGACGCTGACGATGACGCCGCCTTGCCGGACTTCCTCAGCGAGGACGGCGACGACGAGGAATCCGACGGAAGCGAGGAAGAAGACGCCCTCACGATCGCGGCCGAATGACCCACACGGCGGGGGGGCGCCAAGAGGTCGCTTCCCCGCATCCTTGTAAGGAGACCTTCCATGATTGAATCCGACCCTTCCTACAGTCGCCGCGCCACCTTCCAGTACCTCGTGCCTGTTCATGTCGAGGTCGAAGACGGTCTTGTCGTTTGCGTCACCGTCGTCGACGAAACTCCAGTGCGCGATCCAATCCTGGTCGAGGGCGATGCCGGCTACCTTCCGGAAGCCGTGGCCGCCGCTGACAATGGCCAGCCCTGGCCAGCCTGGCGGTTCGGCTACTGACCGACTTCGATCATCCCTCAACCCAGCCCGGCCATCGCGCCGGGCTTTCTCGTTTCAGGAGCCTATGATGGCCGACTATTTCACCCATTTCTCATGCCTGCTCGACGTTGGCACGTCCGAGAACGCCGCCCGCGCGCTCGACCTCTACAACAAGCTGTCCGAGGAAAGCGCATCGGAGGAACCGCCCTCCGAAGGCTTCCTGCTCTCGATCCAGCCCGAGCATGGCGGCAACCAGCTCTGGATGCGCGATGACATGACCGGTGACCCCGAGCGCCTCCTCCAATTCGTGAAGCGCTGCGGCGCCGAGTTCGGCCTCATGGGCCGCTGGGGATTCCAATACGCCAACACTTGCTCGAAGCCCCGGCTCGATGGGTTCGGCGGTGGCGCCCATGTCATCGACCTCGCGACCGGCGAGACTGTGGACTGGATCTACACCGACGGCTGGCTCGACCAGACCATCTCCGCCGAGGGAGGGCCGCTATGAGCATCCCCTCTCATGCCCGAAGCAATTTCCAGACCCTGCTACGCGCGGCAAGTGACGGAAACCTCGCCCTCATGGAGTGCCTCGACGCTGTGAGCGGCAGCCCGCGCTACGTCATTTGCGCCGTGGGGCGCGACAATGGCGACTACCTCTTCACGCCCTTCGGCCATCTCGCTGACGGTAATCCCTACGACGCCTATCTGCCGCCCGATCCTGACGATCCCGAAGGCTTCGTGCGGCCAGAAAGTGGAGAGGCGCCATGACCGGCATCGACGCCATCTTCGCAGCGGATCGTCAGCATCCCCCGCACGAACGGTCTTTGCCCTGGAAGGAGACCCGCGACGGCCTTACCGTCGTCGTCGAGCCCAAGCCCCATTGGGCCAGCGACATGCGGGCGTTCCGGACCGAGAGCCGAGAATATTGCGCCTATGCCGATTGGACCGCGAATGGATCGCGGGCCAGATTCTTCGGGCACGTCGATACCTGCGGAGAGGACCTGATCTGCAAGGCCCGCATTCTGCTCGCCGGAGAGATCGCGGTAGGGCTCTGGAACTGATCCCCTCAAAAAGCGCCTCACCTCACGGTCGGGCGCTTTTTTCATGCTGCGATCTTGAGAGTGAGAGTGCGGCCGGAACGGGTTTGAGCCGGTGCGGTCGAGAGAGAGCGCCGCGCAGGCTCTCCCCCTCGCGCTCTCCTTAAGGTTCCCACCATGACCATGATTTCCGCATCCGCGGAATCCGCTGCCGCGCCGCTTGTGCTCGGCCCCAATCTCGCACCTGCCGCCACCGTCGCGGCAGCCGGCCTGCTTCTGCCCCATCTCGAACGCGGCAAGCGCGTCGATGCGGCCACCCTGCGTGCGGCGATGGAAACTGCCTTCGGCGCGTCGGACGCCACCGGCGCCTGGGATTGGAAGACGGCCTATGACGCCTGCGAAGCGGCGACCGTCCTTTTCCTGCGCAAATACGGACGCGCGCTTTTCCGCAAAGCCGGGTCTCCGGCTTCCCGGCTTTCCGCGTTGTCAAAAATCGCCGGTCTTCTGCCGACACATACGCGCCGGTCCGCGGAGAGTCAGACCTTCCAGCAATTCTCGACGCCGATCCCGCTCGGCCTGGTCGCGGCCCAAGCTGCGGCCATGACTCCGGCCGACCGGGTGCTGGAACCTTCGGCGGGCACCGGCCTCCTCGCCATCCTCGCCGAGATCGCCGGCGGCGCGCTCGTCCTCAACGAGCTGGCCGACACCCGCGCCAGCCTGCTGTCCCTTCTTTTTCCGGCCATTCCCATCACCCGCTTCGACGCGGCCCAGATCGACGATCATCTCGATCCCGCCGTCACGCCCACCGTCGTGCTGATGAATCCGCCCTTCTCTGTCATGGCCAATGTCGAGGGCCGCATGGCGGACGCCGCCTACCGACACATCGCCTCCGCGCTGGCGCGTCTGGCGCCCGGTGGCCGGTTGGTGGCGATTACCGGCGCCCGCTTCGCGCCTGATAACCCAGCCTGGCGGGACGCCTTCATTCGGCTGCAAGCGCGCGGACGCATCACCTTCTCCGCCGTCATCGACGGATCAGTCTATGCCAAACACGGCACGACAATCGAGACGCGCCTAGTCGTCATAGACAAGCTGCCTGCCGACGATCCCGCCAGGTTCCCGGCAACGCTTGGCCTCGCGCCGGATGTCACCACGCTGCTGGGCTGGCTCGACAACCATCTGCCGGAACGACTCGCCCTCGATTCCTCCCTCACGGTGTCGGTTGCCGCGCCTTCTGTTCCACGCAGCGTGCGCGGCTCTATCAACCGTACTGCCAAAGCCGCCCCGGCGACCGTGCCGATCGCCGAACCGGAGAGCTTGCCGCTCGCCTATGAGACCATCGACTGGCTGGCCGGAGAAGGCGGTCGTCTGTGCGATGGCATCTATGAGGAATACGGATTGCAGGCGATCCGTATTGTAGGTTCTCAGGCCCACCCCACCAGGCTGGTTCAATCGGCGGCCATGGCAAGCGTAGCGCCACCCAAGCCGAGCTACCGGCCGCGCCTACCGACAAACATTCATAAGCTACTATCCGACGCGCAACTTGAGACCGTCATCTATGCCGGTGAGGCGCACGCCGATCATCTCGCCGGATCGTGGACGGTTGACGCCACCTTCGATGTCGTCACCGCCGCGCGTGATGATGCGACGAACGCGATGCGCTTCCGGCGCGGCTTCATGATCGGCGACGGCACCGGCGTTGGCAAAGGCCGCCAGTCCGCCGCGATCATCCTCGACAACTGGCTTCAGGGCCGCCGCAAGGCAGTGTGGATCAGCAAGTCCGACAAGCTGATCGAGGACGCGCAGCGCGACTGGTCGGCGCTCGGCATGGAGCGCCTGC
>JAIEPP010000390.1 GCA_019748335.1 Xanthobacteraceae bacterium | reverse complement strand
GCCGCGGCCTGCGCGCTGGCGACCGGCATCGGCACCGAAACCCTGCAAGGCGGCTTGCGCAGCTTTCCCGGTCTCGCCCACCGCATGGAGCAGGTCGGCCGCCGCGGCAACGTGCTGTTCGTCAACGACTCCAAAGGCACCAATGCCGATGCCGCCGCGCACGCGCTGTCGTCCTTTGGCGACATCTTCTGGATTGCCGGCGGCAAGCCAAAACTCGGCGGCATCACCAGCCTCGCCGAATACTTTCCGCGCATCCGCAAGGCCTATCTGATCGGCGAAGCCGCGCAGGAATTTGCCGGGACCTTGGGCGAACACGTTCCGCACGAGATTTCGCAGACGCTGGATGTCGCCGTCGCCAACGCCGCGCGCGACGCCGAAGCCTCCGGGCTCGCCGATCCCGTGGTGCTGCTGTCGCCGGCCTGCGCCTCGTTCGACCAGTACCGCAACTTCGAAATTCGCGGTGCAGCGTTTCGTGACCTGGTCACCGCGATACCGGGCGTGAAGCCGGTGGTGTGAGGGCGCACTTCGGACGGGTGGTTAGGATGCAGATTGCGACGATTTGTTTTCGGGATATCGATAGCGGAGACGAAGCGGCGGCTGTTGTCCGTGTCGAAGGCGGGATTGCCGCACTCGCTCTGTCACTAAAGCAAGCCGGTGATATTGAAGTATTCTTTGGAAAACAGGAATTGGACCAGCTGATCGAAGCACTGCAGAAGGCGCGCGGGGTGCTGCCAGGCGCTTAGGCCGGCGGTGTGAGGGCAGAATGCAGGATGGATATCGCTTTGCTCCACCCCATCCTACGGGCTGCTGATCGTTCGAAGGCGTCGTGAATGGCAATTCGTGTTCACTTGCGTACCTGCTTCGGTTTCGCGGTGGCGGCGTTGTTCGCAACCGCCACGCATGCGGCGGAGCCCGACAGCGTGTCTCTCCGCGAACAGACGATCTCGTGGAGCACCGTCAAATACGCGATCAGTGCAGACAACGGATTCGTCGATGGCTCCCTGGACAAAACAGCCATCGTCGATCGCACGTTCAGGGCTCACGTGCTGGAGAACCGTTACCTGACAGTGACGCTGGTGCCCGAATTCGGCGGACGGATAATTTCCGTCATCTACAAGCCGACCGGCCACGAACAGCTCTATCGCACCGAGGTCGGCGTACCCTACGGCATGAAGGGCGGTGTGTTCTATTACGACTGGCTGATGGTGTATGGCGGCATCTTCCCGACGTTTCCGGATGCCGAGCACGGCCGGACCTGGCCGAAGCCGTGGGATTTCAGGGTGGTAAAGGAGACGGCCGGTGAAGTGACGGTGGCGATGTCGATCAAGGACGACTTTGCGTATGCCGCGGCGCCCAGACAGTTCGCGAGAGGTTCGACGGGGATCGAGGCGACCTATTATGTCACGCTGAAAGCCGATCGCGCCGCGCTCGATGCGCGCATGGTGCTGAAGAATCCCGGCGATACCGCGATCGACTACGAATACTGGACCTGCACCACGCTGGCGCCGGGATCGGACCCGGACCATCCCAGAACCACCGGGGCTGCCGAAATCATCGCGCCGATCGCAGCCTACAGTGTGCCGCACTGGTCGGCCAATCTGTCCAGCGGCGACGAGAGCGCGGGTGAGGGCAGGAGCCGGTTCGAAAAGCTGCGCTACTTCAGGAACTGGCCGACGATGGGCATCGCCTATGCGGCGCCCGACATGCAGGGCCGAAATTTCTGGGGCGTGATCAACCACGACAACGAAGAGGGCATCATCCGCATCGCCGACAACAGGGTGACGCCGGGTCTGAAGATGTGGACCTGGGGCTTTCCGTCGTTCACCGATGAAACCGACGCGCGCAAGGATCCGAACCCGCAACGACCCTATGTCGAATTGTGGGCGGGCGTGTCGGACCAGTTTTTTCATAGCGCAAAATTTCCCGCGCGGAGTGAGGTCGCGATTTCCGAGACCTACAGTCCGACCGTCGGCATGCGCAACGTGACGGATGCGAACGAGAGCATCCTGGTCAATCTGGCGGCCGAGGGCGCGAACGTGAATCTTCAGTTCTTCAGCATCGAACCGGCCGTATCGCTGCAGGTGACGCTGAAACGCGGCGAGGCGATCCTGTTCGACGGCGCCGTAACGGCGGACCCGAAAAACGGCAATCGCATTTCCACGAAGATTCTGCCCGATGGCGGCGGCGAGCCGGTGCGGTTGACGATCAGGACCGCGGACGGCAAAGCACTGATCGCAGCCGAAACAAAAATAAAATAGATTGTCACCAGCGACGACCAGGGGCATTCGCCATGACTAAAATCAGGATCGGTTTGGCCGGCTGCGGCTTCGTGTCGGAGCTGCACATGTACGCCTACCGGCGGGTCTACGGCGTCAACGTCGAAGTCAAAGCGGTTGCGGCGCGGGGCGATCACGTCGTCGATTTTGCCCGCCGGCACCAGATCCCGACCGCGTATCGAAGCTTTCGCGAGTTGATCGCCGATCGCGAGATCGATGTGGTCGACATCTGCACGCCGCCCAATTTGCACGCCTCGATGATCGTCGAGGCGATGCAGGCCGGCAAGCATGTGATCTGCGAAAAGCCGTTCAGCGGCTATTTCGGGCGCGACGGCGACCAGGCGCCGATCGGCAAGCACGTGCCCAAGGCGCGGATGTATCAACGCGTGATCGAGGAAATGGAGGCGACGCGGGCGGCGATCAACCGCACCGGCAAACTCTTCATGTATGCCGAGGACTGGATCTACGCGCCGGCGGTGACCAAGACGGTGGAGATCCTCAAAGCCACCAGGGACAAGATCCTGTTCATGAAGGGAGAGGAGAGCCACAGCGGCTCGCATGCCGCGCACGCGGCGCAATGGGCGATGACCGGCGGCGGCTCGCTGATCCGGATGGGATGCCATCCGCTTTCGGCGGTGCTCTACCTCAAGCAGGTCGAGGCCAAAGCGCGCGGCGAGACCATCGGCGTTGCCAGCGTGGTCTGCGACGTCGGCAACGTTTTGGCAAGCCTGCGGCCGGATGAGCGAACCGTGCTCAAGGCCAATCCCGTCGACGTCGAGGACTGGGGCATGCTGTCCGTCACCTTTTCCGACGGCACCAAGGCGACGGTGTTTTCCGGCGACATGATTCTGGGCGGCGTGCGCAACCTGATCGAGACCTATACCTCGGGCGGCTCGCTGTTCGCCAACATCACGCCGAACACCCACATGATGAGCTACCAGACCAGCGAGGAGAAACTCGCCAGCGTCTATATTACCGAGAAGGTCGATCGCAAGACCGGCTGGCAGTATGTCTGCCTCGAGGAGGAATGGACGCGCGGGTACTTGCAGGAAATCCAGGACTTCATGGAATGCGTCGCGACCGGACGGCAGCCGCTCTCGGACCTCGCGCTCGCGTTCGAGACCATCAAGGTCAATTACGCCGGCTACTGGGCCGCCGAAGAAGGGCGTCGCGTCACGCTATGATGCCTGTTCACCTCGCCCCGCTTGCGGGGAGAGGTCGAAATTCGCGCCAGCGAATTTCGGGTGAGGGGGTAGGTCGATCGAGCCAGTAGCACTCGTGGAGAGAGCCTCTCATCCCGACCTTCTCCCCGTAAGAACGGGGAGAAGGAGATTAACTGCATCCCGCGCTACGCGGCGTAGACCGATGACTTCGGCAGCGGGAACACCGGATCCTGCGTACGGATGCTGGTCGGCCAGACCACCGAGATATGTTCGCCGGCGTTTTGCATCACCACCGGCGTCGAGCGCTCGTTCTGGCCGGCGAGTGGCGTCCCGGGCTTGTAGAACTTGACGCCATAGCCCTGGATCGTGCCGCCCGGCGCGATGTCGACGTCGAGCGCGGCCTTGCGAACGGCATCGGGATCGAAGCCGCCATATTTCTCCTTGGCGACCGGCAGCACGTTGTTGAGCAGAATCCAGGTCTGGTTGAAGCCCATCGAGCAATGCGGCGGCACGTCGGTGGCGCCGGTCTTCTCCTTGTAGCGCGTGACCATGATCTTGGTCAGATCGCCGATCCCGGGCGCCAGTTTGGCGGGATCGAGCAATTGCGCGGGCACCGGATCGATGTTGCAGAAATTGTCGATGTCGGCGCCGAAGGTCGCGCGCAACTTGTCGAGCTGGCTGTAGCCCGCGCCGGCGCCGAACAGCATCTTGAACTTGAGGCCGCTCTCGCGCGCCTGACGCAGCATAAGCGTGATATCGGGATTGTAGCCGGCGTGCGAGATCACGTCGGGTTTGGCCCGCTTGAGCTTGGTCACCAGCACCGAGAGGTCGGGGGCGGAGGCGGAATAGCCTTCCTTGAGCACGATCTGGAGGCCGGCTTCCTTGGCATAGGCCTCGTCGGCGGCGGCGACACCGACGCCGTAGGGACCGTCCTCGTGAATCAGCGCGACCTTGACGTCCTTGGGCTCCATGCCGAGCTTGGCCTTGGCATGTTCGGCGAGGAAGCCGGCAAAGGCCTGGCCGTATTGATCGGAATGGATCTGCGCGCGGAACACGTATTGCAGGTTCTTGTCCTTGAACACGGCGGTCGAAACTGCCGTGGTGATCCAGAGGATCTTCTTCTGCTGCTCGACCTTGGTTGAGAGTGGTACCGCATGCGAGCTGGCAAAGACGCCGTTGATGATGTCGACCTTCTCCTGGTCGATCAGCCGCACCGCCTCGTTGATGGCGACGTCGGGCTTGCTCTGGGAATCGGCGTTGACGGGCGCGACCTTGTATTTGCCGCCGATGCCGCCTTTCTCGTTAACGAGGTCGATCGCGATTTGGGTGCCGACCGAGGAGACGACCGATCCGCCCGCCGCGAACGGGCCGGTCAGGTCGTAGATCACGCCGATTCGCACCGTTTCGGCTTGTGCCTGCGCGCGAGTCCAGTCGAGGCTGGCTACCGCGGCCACGGCGGCGGAATTCTTCAGCAGCGTTCGTCGTGAAGTCAGCAGCAAGCGTCGTGAAGTCGGCATCGTATCCTCCCCACCCAACTGGTCTTTTTCGACCGTGTTTTCTGCTTTTTTTAAGAGTATTTGGCGGTTGTCCCGGAAAGTCAACACGACCATCTGCGGAGGCGGCGTGCTTTCGCCCACCCATCTGCGTGCTGACTTAGCGCCAGGCGGAGCAAGTCATGGAGGTGACGTATGACGAGGCCAATGTTCGGCGTACTGTATCTCGTATGTCTGCTCGGAGGCATGGGATCGACCTTGCTCATGGTCTACTACTTCTTCTCGATGCTGGGCGGAGCCAAGCCTGAGAGCAAGAAATTCACTTCTCTTTTGGGACCTATTGGCCTCTTCGTGCCTCAGCTTTGGAACAGCGAAGCGAATACGGCTCGAAAGCGCACCCTGCTATTTGCAACGCTCCTTGCGGCATGTATTGGCGGCCTGACTCTGATCGCGAATCTTTCTCCTCCTTAACGCGCGGCACTGCTGGACGCTAAGCCGGCGGCATGATCTGCGCGCCGTCATGGCCGGGCTCGTCCCGGCCATCCACGTCTTTCTTGCCGAGCCGCCCGAAGACGTGGATGCCCGGCACAAGGCCGGGCATGACGACTGCGCCATGCCATCGCCCTTTCCCTCAAAAGTTACCGATCCCATTAACCCCTTGGAAACCATCCTCGGCCACCAATGGGCGCTACCTCTGCCATTTTGGGGACGCCCATGCTCGCCCGTGACCAACGCACCCCGTTCTCGGAATGGTGGTGGACCGTGGACAAGCTGCTGCTTGCCGCGATATCGGCGCTGATGCTGGCCGGCGTCATCCTGTCGCTGGCGGCGAGCCCGCCGGTGGCGACGCGGATCGGGCTTGATCCCTTTCATTTCTTCAGCCGCCACGTCATGTTCCTGCTGCCGTCCTTCATGGTACTGATCGCGGTGTCGTTCATGTCGCCGAAGGCGATCCGCCGCTCCGCGCTGCTGGTGTTCGCGGTGTCCATTCTCTTGATCGTGGCGACGCTGGCGATCGGGCCGGAGGTCAAGGGCTCGCGGCGCTGGATCACGCTGCTCGGCGTCAACATCCAGGCTTCCGAATCCGCAAAGCCCGCCTTCGTGGTGATAGCGGCATGGCTGTTTGCGGAATCGACCAAGCGGCCGGAGATGCCGGCGACCTCGATGGCGATCGTGCTGCTCTTGATGCTGGTGTCGCTCTTGGTGATGGAGCCGGACTTCGGCCAGACCATGCTGATCCTGATGGTGTGGGGCGCGCTGTTCTTTATCGCGGGGATGCGGATGATCTGGGTCGCCGGTCTCGCCGGCGCCGCGGCCGCCGGCCTGTTCGGGGCTTATCTGTTGGTCCCGCACGTCGCGGGCCGCATCAAGCGTTTCATGAACCCGGCCTCGGGCGACACCTTTCAGGTCGATACCGCGATGGAAGCGTTCTGGAACGGCGGCTGGTTCGGCCTCGGCCCCGGCGAAGGCATCGCCAAGCGCAGCCTGCCGGACAGCCATACCGACTTCGTGTTCGCGGTCGCCGCCGAAGAGTTCGGCATCATCCTGTGCCTGGCGCTGGTCGCATTGTTCGCCTTCATCGTGATCCGCACGCTGCTGCGCGCCTATCGGAGCGAAGACATGTTCTCGCGCTTCGCGGCCTCCGGGCTCGCGATCCTGTTCGGCGTGCAGGGCGCGATCAACATGGCGGTCAACCTGCAACTGATCCCCGCCAAGGGCATGACCTTGCCGTTCATCTCCTATGGCGGTTCGTCGATCGTCTCGCTGGCCTATGGCGTCGGCATGATGCTGGCCCTGACGCGCTTGCGTCCGCGCACCGAGGTGCAGTCGATGAACGACGCCAATGCGGCGCGCAGTTACGCTTGACCGGGTTGCCCGTCATTGCCTGCAACAAACGCAAAGCGTTTGTGCAAGGGAGCGTTAGCGACGAAGCAATCCAGACTTGCTTCCTGGCTTCTGGATTGCTTCGCTAGCGCTCGCAATGACGGTAGAATAACCCCATGACCAATACCCCCCTCATCCTCCTGGCCGCCGGCGGCACCGGCGGCCATCTGTTTCCCGCCGAAGCGCTGGGCGTCGAGCTGATCCGGCGCGGCTTGCGGGTGCGGCTGGTGACCGATGCCCGCGCGCTGCGCTATAGCGGGCTGTTCACCCCAGAGAATATCGACGTGGTGCCGAGCGAGACCGTGCGCGGCCGCGATCCGGTTTCGCTGGCGCGCACCGCCTTCATGCTCGGCTATGGCACGCTGGTCGCCGTCAATCTGGTGCGGCGGCTGAAGCCGTCAGCCGTGGTCGGTTTCGGCGGCTATCCGACGGTGCCGCCCTTGATGGCGGCCAAACTGCTCGGCGTGCCCGCCGTCATTCACGACGCCAACGCGGTGCTCGGCCGCGCCAACCGTTTTCTCTCCGGCCGCGTCAATGCGATCGCGACCTCGCTGCCCGGCGTGCTCGATCGCGATCCGGCATTGGCCGGCAAGACCACGACCGTCGGCACGCCGATGCGCCCGGCGATCCTCGCCGCCGCCGCGGTGCCGTTTGCTCCGCCCGAGCCGAACGGCCAGCTTCGTCTGCTCGTGGTCGGCGGCAGCCAAGGCGCGCGGGTGATGAGCGACATCGTACCATCAGCGATCGAACGGCTGGAGCCGGTGCTGTGGAGCCGCCTGATCCTGACCCAGCAGGTGCGCGAGGAGGACATGGCGCGGGTGCGCGCGGTCTACGACCGGCTAAAGATCAATGCCGAGCTGGCGCCGTTCTTTGGCGATTTGCCGGCGCGACTGGCGTCGAGCCATCTGGTGGTGTCGCGCTCCGGCGCCGGCACCGTCGCCGAGCTCGCCGCGATCGGCCGCCCCTCGATCCTGGTGCCGCTACCCGGCGCGATCGACCAGGACCAGTTCGCCAATGCCGGCGTGCTGTCGCAGGCCGATGCGGCGTTGCGGATTCCGCAGAGCGAATTCACGCCGGACCGGCTGGCGTCCGAAATCTCGGCATTGGCCGCCGAGCCGGCGCGGCTGGCGGCGATGGCGACCAAGGCCCGCAACGTCGGCCGGCTCGATGCCGCCGAGCGGCTGGCCGATCTGGTGATGAAAGTGGCCGGAATCTAGGCCGAGTCGTTGATTTTTCGATGTTTTGACGTCATGGCCGGGCTTGTCCCGGCCATCCACGTCTTTCATAAGTCGCTAGAAGACGTGGATGCCCGGGACGAGCCCGGGCATGACGGGAACATACGAGACACGCCATGAGACTGCCGCGCGAGATCGGGCCCATTCATTTCGTCGGGATCGGCGGTATCGGCATGAGCGGCATCGCCGAAGTGCTGTGCAATCTCGGCTATACCGTGCAGGGCTCGGACGCCTCCGAAAGCGGCAATGTCGCGCGGCTGCGCGAAAAGGGCATCACGGTCTCGGTCGGCCACAAGGCGGAGAATGTCGACGGCGCCGACGTCGTCGTGGTCTCGACCGCGATCAAGCGCGACAATCCGGAACTGATGTCGGCCCGCGCCCAGCGCATTCCGGTGGTGCGCCGGGCCGAAATGCTGGCCGAACTGATGCGGCTGAAAAGCTGCGTTGCGGTCGCCGGCACCCACGGCAAGACCACGACGACCACGATGGTGGCGACACTGCTCGGCGGGCTCGACCCGACCGTCATCAACGGCGGCATCATCAACGCCTATGGCTCCAATGCGCGCCTCGGCGCCGGTGACTGGATGGTGGTGGAGGCCGACGAAAGCGACGGCACCTTCCTGAAGCTGCCGTCCGACGTCGTCATCGTCACCAATATCGACCCCGAGCATCTCGACCACTTCAAGACCTTCGAGGCGATCCAGGACGCGTTCCGAAATTTTGTCGAGAACGTGCCGTTCTACGGCTTTGCGGTGATGTGCACCGATCACCCCGTGGTGCAAAGCCTCGTCGGCAAGATCGAGGATCGCCGCATCATCACTTACGGCGAAAATCCGCAGGCCGATGCGCGGCTGGTCGATCTCGTGCCGATGGGCGGCGGTTCGAAGTTCAAGGTCGTGTTCCGCGACCGCAAGACCGACACCACGCATGAGATCGCAGACATCACGCTGCCGATGCCGGGACGGCACAACGCCTTGAACGCGACCGCGGCGATCGCGGTGGCGCATGAGCTCGACGTTTCCGACGATGCGATCCGCGAGGCGCTCGCGGGCTTCGGCGGCGTCAAGCGGCGCTTCACCAAGACCGGCGAGTGGAACGGCGTCACGGTTATCGATGACTATGGCCACCACCCGGTCGAGATCGCGGCGGTGCTGAAGGCGGCGCGCGAATCCACCAACGGCAAGATCATAGCCGTGGTGCAGCCGCATCGCTTCACCCGGCTGCAGTCGCTGTTCGAGGAATTCTGCACCTGCTTCAACGACGCCGACGCGGTGGTGGTCGCCGAGGTCTATCCGGCCGGCGAGGCGCCGATCGAAGGCATCGACCGCGATCATTTCGTGCTCGGCCTGCGCGCGCACGGCCATCGCGAAGTGATCCCGCTGCCAAATGCCGGCGAACTCGCGAAGCTGGTCCACGGCATCGCCGGCCGCGGCGACCTCGTCGTCTGCCTCGGCGCCGGCAACATCACGCAATGGGCCTACGCGCTGCCCGGCGAACTGAAGGCGCTGGGCTAGCCGTGGCTTTCCCCGACATCACGCCCGAGCTCAAAGCCGCGATGCCGCAGCTGCGCGGGCGGCTGCTGGCGAACCAGTCGCTGGCCGAGTTGACGTGGTTTCGCGTCGGCGGCCCGGCGCAGGTGCTGTTCACGCCGGCGGATGAGGATGATCTCGCTTACTTCCTGAAACATTTGCCGAAGGAGCTGCCGTTCTACGTTGTCGGCGTCGGCTCTAACCTGATCGTGCGCGATGGCGGCATCGAGGGTGTCGTGATCCGGCTGTCGCCGCGGGCTTTCGGCGAGACCAAGGCCGACGGCGATATCGTCAGCGCCGGCACCGCGGCGCTCGACAAGCGGGTGGCGGAAACCGCGGCGGCGGCCAATATCGGCGGCATGGAATTCTTCTTCGGCATACCCGGCACCATCGGCGGCGCGCTGCGGATGAATGCCGGCGCCAATGGCAGCGAGACCAGGGACGTTTTGGTCGAGGCCACCGGCATCGGCCGCGACGGAACCAAACATGTCTTCGGCAATGCCGAGATGAAGTTCGTCTACCGCAGCAGCGGCGTCGATTCCTCGATCATTTTCACCTCGGCGCGATTTCGCGGGCGGATCACCGATCCCGAAATCATCCGCGCGCGGATGAACGAGGTCCAGACCCATCGCGAGACCGCGCAACCGATCCGCGAAAAGACCGGCGGTTCGACGTTCAAGAACCCGCCCGGCCACAGCGCCTGGAAACTGGTCGACGCCGCCGGCTGCCGTGGCCTGCGCGTCGGCGGTGCACAGGTTTCGGAAATGCACTGCAATTTCCTCATCAATACCGGTAACGCCACCGGGCATGATATTGAAACGCTGGGTGAAACCGTGCGTGAACGGGTTAAAGCGAATTCTGGAATCGAGTTACACTGGGAAATCAAGCGGATCGGAATTCCGGTCTAGCTGACGAGGCGCGAGACTGATGCGAACGACCATTCTGTTCGGCGGCACCAACAAGGAGCGGCTGGTTTCGGTCGCCTCGGCGCAGGCACTGCATCGCGCACTCCCGGAAGCCGATCTCTGGTTCTGGGACCCCGCCGACACCGTTCACGACGTCACGTCGAAAGCGCTGCTCGATCATGCGCGCCCGTTCGAGGATGAGTTCAAGCCCGGCAACCGCGGCGTCGCGTTCGAGCAGGCGCTCGACAAGGCCAGGACCGAAGACCGCGTGCTGGTGCTCGGCCTGCACGGCGGCCGGGCGGAGAACGGCGAACTGCAGGCGATGTGCGAAATGCGCGGGATTCCGTTCACCGGATCGGGTTCGGCGTCGTCGCATCTGGCCTTCGACAAGACCGCCGCAAAGCGCTTTGTCGCCATTGCGGGCGTGCAGGCGCCGGCCGGGATTGCGCTGGAAGACCTCGATGCGGCGTTCGCCGAATACGGCAGACTGATCGCAAAGCCGGCCAAGGACGGTTCGAGCTACGGCCTGATCTTCGTCAATGCGAAGCAGGACCTTGTCGCCGTGCGCAACGCAGCCAAGACCGAGGAATATCTGATCGAGCCGTTCATCGCGGGGACGGAGGCGACCTGCGGTGTGCTGGAGCGGCCCGACGGTTCGGTCGTTTCGCTGCCGCCGGTCGAGATCGTCCCGGGGGAGGGCGCCTTCGACTACACCGCTAAATATCTGCTGAAATCGACCCAGGAGATCTGCCCGGGGCGCTTTGCGCCCGACATCACCGCCGCGATCATGGCCCAGGCGCTACAGGCGCACCGGGCGCTGTCCTGCGGCGGCTATTCCCGGACCGATTTCATCGTCTCGGCGAGGGGGCCGGTTTACCTGGAAACCAACACCTTGCCGGGCCTGACTGCCGCCTCGCTTTATCCCAAGGCGCTGAAGGCCCAGGGCATCGAATTCGCCGATTTCCTGCGTGACCAGATCACGCTGGCCGAAAAGCGCAGCCGCGAGCGGATTTGACCGCGCCTGCCGGGGGCTGGGCGGGGAACCTGCCCAGTCATGAGAATTATTACTAAAATCCTAACCAATGTCCGGCAAACTACTCAGAAGGCGCACCAAAACGCCTCGCTGCACCCCTGAATTTACACTTTGTTTACCAGGAAGTCCGAAGGTTAACGCTGGCGGCGCATGTGGCGCTTGGCTGCCGGGGCGTTCGCTGTTCCGACTTTAGGTCAGCACGCAGGCCCGGCTCACCGAGCGTCATCTGTGCCAGCACTCGCAAAAACGCTTGCGGGAACAACACTTGGACAGGCTCGTGCAATGGATGGTGCAGGACGCCTCGCTCGATCGCAGAGATCGCAGGGGCCCCGAACTGACCTGAAAGCAGCCGCTATTGGAGCGGTGGTGCTGCTGCGCGAGTGGCTGGGCCTTCCTGCGCGCCCCAAAGCCGCGATTGATCGCGCGCCGCCGAGCCGCGTCATCCTGTGGCTGGAACGCTACCTTCCCAACCGGACCGGCGTCGCTCTGACCGTGCTGATGCTGCTCGGCAGCGTGGGCCTCGGCGTCGTCAAGGGCGGACATCTCGACGACTTCGTTGCGGCCGTCAGCGACACCCGCAACGCGCTGGCCAATTCGGCCGGGTTCCGCATCACCACGGTCGCCATCAACGGC
>JAIEPP010000381.1 GCA_019748335.1 Xanthobacteraceae bacterium | reverse complement strand
GGCGGCGGCGTCTCGTCGGTGCTGTCGCGCATGCCGCACAAGATCGCGATGGAGTTTTTGCTGGTCGGCGAAGAGATGTCGGCACAGCGCGCCTACGAAATCGGCTTCGTCAACAAGGTCGTGCCGAAGGGGCAGCATGTCGTGCAGGCGCAGGAGATGGCCGCGAAAATCGCCGCCGCGGCGCCGCTGGTGGTGCAGGCGTTGAAAAAGCTGGCGCGCGACGCGATGCCGAAGGGCCCGCTGGAAACTGTCGCCGAGGTACGCCGGCTGCTCGACCCGGTGCGGATCAGCGAGGACCTCAAGGAAGGCGTCAAGGCCTTCAGCGAAAAGCGCAAGCCGCAGTTCAAGGGCAGATAGGGATTGCAACGCCTCACTTTGCTCAAAGCAAACGTCATACATGAGGGGAAACCATGACCGATTCCGAAACTTCACTGGCGCGGCGCACGGTTCTCACGGCACTCGGCATCGGAGGCTTGGGTGTGGCCGCTGTCGCCACGATGCCGGCGCAGGCCGCGATCGCGATTCCGACGGAAGGCGAAATCTGGAGCAGTGAATACTGGACCAAGAAGGGTGACATTCCCTTGTGGATGTTCCGCAAGCGGATCGGCGCGCCGAAGGCCGGCGAGCCGGCCCGGCCGGTGGTGTTCTTCGTCCATGGCTCGTCGGTGACCTCGCGGGTGTTCGACCTCAACGTCCCCGGCAAGGGCGAATATTCCGTGATGAACGAATTCGCCCGCTGCGGCTTTGACGTCTGGACCATGGACCACGAGAATTACGGCAAGTCCGGCCGCACCTCGGGCAATGCCGACATCGCCAGTGGCGCTGAGGATCTTAAAATTGCGGTCGAATTGATCGCCCGCGAGACCGGCCAGAAGAAGGTGCACTTTGTCGGCGAATCCTCGGGCGCGCTGCGCGCCGGCGCCTTTGCGATGTTGCAGCCCGACAGCGTCGATCGCCTGGTGTTCGCCGCTTTCACCTACAAGGGCGAAGGGTCGCCGACGCTGACCAAGCGCGCCGAGCAACTCGCTTATTATCGCTCGCACAACATGCGCAAGCGCGACCGCGAGATGATTCGCTCCATCGCCACCCGCGACAAGCCCGGCACGTCCGATCCCGCCGCCATCGAGGTGCTGGCGGATGTCGAGATGCAGTTCGGAGACCAGATCCCGACCGGGACTTATCTCGACATGACCGCCAACCTGCCGGTGGTGCACCCGGAGAAGGTGCTGGCGCCGGTGCTTTTGGTGCGCGGTGAGTTCGACGGCATCGCCACCGTCGCCGATCTCGAGGAGTTCTATAACAAGCTGCCGAACGGCGACCGCCAGTTCATCATCCTGCCCGGCACCGCCCACTCGGTGGCGCTCGCGATCAATCGCCAATTGTTCTGGCATGTGACCCGCGCGTTCCTGACCATGCCGACGCCGATCGCGACGTGAGGGTCGGGCACGATCCCAATCCCGTCATTGCGAGCGCAGCGAAGCAATCCATCTCGCAGCGCAAAGAAAGAGTGGATTGCTTCGCTGCGCTCGCAATGACGATTAGCCGGGCGGACGCACTTAATAACTGATCCGCAGCCCGACGCCGCCATGCAGCGTGTTGCCGACTGGTTGCGGACCGGCGGTGCCGTTGAGGAAGAGGTCGGCGACCCAGCCCTTGGTGATCCGGAAGCCGAGCCTGCCGCCATATTCGAACCAGCCTTGATTCCCGATCGTCGGCACCACGGTGCCGTCGCCGGTCACGGTGGCGACGATGCCGGAATGCGAGCCAAAGGATTGCACCCAGCCGCCGTTGATATTGGCCTCGACGCTACTGCCGAACAGATGCGTCCACTGACCGCCGACCTTGACGAGGTTGGTCTTGTCGGTGCCGCCGGCGATCGAGGCGTCGAACGGATTGAAGGTTGCCGCAGGGTCGGTGTAACCCTTCACCCGCTGCCATAGTTGCCAGACCTCGACGGAGGCCGCGACTTCATCGCGCGGTGATATCCGGCTCATCCAGCCCGCGCGGCCGTAGACCGCGTAATTGCTGGCGGTGGTCTGGCTGTCGAGCGATACCGCGCCGAGGCTGGTCTGATAGCTGCGCGTGTAGCGCACCTTCTCGTAGGGCGTCAGGATGGTGCCGATATCGAAGAACGGCCGCGACGATCCCCAGTCGACGAAATCATAGCGCAAGGCGAACGCACCGATCGGCGCGCTGGTGACGCTGTAGCCGCCCTCGCTGTATTGGGTATAGGCGATGCCCGCCAGCAGTGACAGGTTGTTGGTCAGGCTCTTGCGGCCGTGGATGCCGGCCGAGAACGATCCCGCCGAGCCGAATGCGCTGATGCAATCGCTGCAGTTGACCTGTTCGTTGACGCCCAGCAGCACGGTGCCGAGCACGCGGTTGGTAATCATCTGGTTGAAGCGCTGCTTGGCCAGATCGTTGACCGAGTTGCCGCTGGAATCGGCGCCGGTTGTCGTCGGAGTCGGAAGGGGCGACGACGACGGACTTGGTGTCGGTGAGGGGCTCTGGGAAGGCGTCGGCGACGGCGATACCGTAGGGGTGGGCGTCGGCGTGTAGCACTCGATACAGTCGTCGGTCGACGTCGGCGTCGGCGTCTGTGCCGAGGCGGGCGATGATTGCGCCGCGAGCAGCGACAGGCAGAGCGCCGCGGAGAGCCAGATGGTGCGTGTGAACATGGCCATCGTCAGCGCCCGCACAGCATGCCGGTGGGATCGCTGCCGTCATCGACAGGCGGAACCACCGTGGGCGTCGCATCCGCATATTGCGTGGTGCTGCAAAGTCCGGCAGCCGCGCCGCAGGTCTTGGCGAAGGTCCACGGCGAATTGTTGGTCTTCTTGATCGTGGTCTTGCCGCCGCTCACCGTGATGACGGCGGTGTCGCCGGGCTGGGTCAACTGGGTGCATTCGAATGTGACGGTGCAGACCGAGGCCGCACCTTCCTGCAGATTGACGATGGTCTGGCCGCGCTGCGACAGGATGTCGAGGGTGGTGCCGCGCACGCCAATAGTCGCCAGTGGCGTCGTGATCTTGTAGGCAGTTTTTTCCGAATGGCCGGTGACGAAACGGAAAGCGCCCGACGTCAGCCGCACCGCGACGTCGCGATAGTGGTGTTCGTCGTCGAAAACGGTGCGGTCGAGCTTGAGCGTGGCGCTCGGACCGAGCGACAGGTTGGTACTGTCGGCCATCACCAGCCGCGTCGCGCTGTCGAGACCGGTGCGCACGACTTCATCGCGCAGCAATGCATCGCCGACATTGATCTGGTTCGTGGCCGATCCCGCCACGCGAACCACTTCGTTCTTGACCACGGCGGCTTCGCCGACGCGCGTTTGCGCTTGAACGGGCCTCGCCGTCAGTGCGACTACCAGAGCAAGTAAACAAAAGCAGAGATGGAAATTACGCGCGTTCATTTCATAACCGATCGATTTGTCCGACATCGTACCGGATCGCACGCGCAAACGATGTGGCAGATTTATCACTAGCTGCGCCTTACTATCCCGTTGTTTAGTGGCAGCGGAATCGAAATGCGTTCAATGCGATGGACATAAAAATCTGTAGCCCTCACACTCAATTTTGCCGCAATGCCGTTCAGTCCAAGTGAAGTGCCTCCTGGTCCGTGAAGACAGTCACCCGATCACATTTTGTTCCCCCGGATTCGATGCTGCGCAGCGCCATCATCGCGGGAATCATTTTCGTTCTCGCGCATTTCGCGATGCTCATCGGCGTAACCACGCCGGAGAAATTCTATTTCGACGAGGTGCATTACGTTCCGGCGGCGCGGCAAATGCTCGAACCCGTCATGCCGCAGCCGATGCTCAACCCGATGCACCCGCCGCTGGCGAAACAGCTGATCGCGGTGTCGATCCGTTCCTTCGGTGACGGACCGCTGGGATGGCGCTATCCAGCCGTGCTGTTCGGATCGCTTGCCATCGTTGCGGTGTATCTGGGCGGGCTGGCATTGTTTGCGGCTCAAGGGCCGGCGATCGCGGCCAGCCTGCTCGCCTTCTTCAACCAGATGCTGTTCGTGCAATCGCGGATCGCGATGCTGGATATTTTTGCGCTCACCTTCAGCCTGTTCGCCATCGCGGCGTTCATGCACGGCTTCCGGCGAACCCGGCCGCATCTCTGGTTCGCGCTGGCGGGGGGCGGCTTCGGCCTGTCGATCGCCTGCAAGTGGAGCGGGCTGTTCGTGCTCGCGGTCTGTATCGTCATCGTCGCCGTCATCCGCCTGATGCAAAGCTGGCGCACGCAATTTGCCGACAACCGGCCGGAGGATTGGTACCGGCCCGATCTCTGGCCCGATTTCCGTTACTGGCACTTTGCGTTGTGCTTCGTGCTGATTCCGGCGTTGTTCTATCTCGCGACCTTTGTCCCGCTCTACGGGCTGTCGGTGCCGGATATTCTGCAGGCGCAGCGGCGCATCTTCAGTGACAACACTACCACCGCGATCGCCGGACACACCTATATGAGTTCGTGGCCGTCCTGGCCGTTTCTGGTGCGTCCGGTCTGGTATCTCTTTGACAAGATCGGCGACGACCGGATTTCGGCCGTGGTCTTTCTCGGCAACCCCCTGATCCTGTGGCCGGCGCTGATTGCGCTCGCGATCTGCCTGCGCGACTGGATCGTGACGCGGCGGGCGGATGCATTTCTGGTGCTGGCGTTTTACTTCGGGCCGTGGCTGGCCTGGGCGCTACTGCCGCGAACGCTCGGCTTCATCTATTACTATCTGCCGGCTGCGACCACGGCGAGCTTCGCACTGGTCTACGCGCTCCGGCGCGGCGGGACGCCGCGCTGGCTGCTGTGGGCCTATGTCGCCGTCGGCTTTGTCGGCTTCGCGGCAATGTTGCCGATCTCGGCGGCGTTCGTGGGAACGTCGATGGCGACGTTCAATCGCTTGATGATCTTTCAGAACTGGATTTGATCCGCCACGGCCTCAGAAGAAGAACCACGGAATCCGGTTCCAGTAGATGCGGTGGCGATGAACGTGCGGGAGATAGACCGGGAATGGCTCCCAATAGGCGTAGCGCCGATTGTGATGGCGCGCGTAACGCCGGTCACGGCGAGGTGCTGCGTCGGTCGCAGCGGGCGGTGAGGCGGGCTCTGCGGTCTTCGGCGCCAGCGACGGACGCGGCACGCTCACAGGTGCGTCGGCTTTGGTCGCGGCCGGCGCCGCGGCGGCTGGCGCCGCGGTATCCGCGGGCTTGGCGGCGTCTTCGGCGTGACCAGGAAGCGACGCGCCGACGACGAGCATGGCTGCCAGCGCGATGCCGGTGAATTGTGATTTCATGTCGGTCCCCCAAATGAAATCCGCCTGCCGGAGGGGCAGGCGGATCGACTTTCAAAACGTCACTGCGAGGCGGTCTTGGTGTCCATGTTGACGACCTGAACGCGGCGGTTGACCGGGTCGAGCGGCGCGTTCGGATCCTTCGGCTTGGTCTTGCCGTAACCGACGGTCACGAGGTTGGCGCCGACGATGCCGTATTTGTCGGTCAGGTACTTCTTGATCGTGTCGGCGCGGCGCTCGCTGAGATCCTGGTTATAGGATTCACCGCCCGTCGCATCGGTATGGCCGGCCACCACGAAGGTCGAGCCCTTCAGGCTGGCATTGGATAGCGCCTTGCCGAGTTCCTGCACCGACGACACCGAGTCCTTGGCGATGTCGGCGGAGTTGTAGTCGAAGTGAATTTCGAGATCGATCTTCGGCTTGGTTGCGGCGATCTCGGCGATCTCCTCGCGTTCGCCGAGCGAGAGCGAGCGGGTTTTCCGGTTGCGCAGCGTGGCGACGAAGCTGGTCTCTTTGGCCTGTGCGGCGGTGTCCACCGGCGCGGTCGAAAGGCCGCGGGTCACTGGCTTCGGCTTCAGCGCACCCAGGATCTGGTCGGCCGACACGGTGTCGCCGGCAAAGGCGAGGCCCGCCGTCATCGACAGCGTGGCGCCGATTGTCACGATAGAAAGTCCATTAAGGCGGGTCATGGTCCTAATCCTCACTGTTACGCCAGCATTGGCGTGCTTGGCGTTTTGATGCGGGAACCCTAGGACAGGTTCAAAGCGATGAATGTGATCCAGATCACGCTGTGAGATCGACCGGCTTCTGAAACAGCTCAGGGCGCCTTTGCTGTTCCTCCATGACGTCACTACTCTGTGGCGAATGTAATTCTCTTCACACGCTGTGCGAATTCGCAGGCGTAATTTGACCTGGGGGACGTAAACAGGAGTAATGACGATGGCAACTTCGCTTGCATTCCGGACGCCGGTTGGTGCGACGAGCATTCCTGTCGGCCAGTCGAAGACATTGGGAGCGGTGGACGTTCATGCGTTCAACCGCATCAGGATCGTGGCCGACGAGAGGACCGGTTCCGCCGGCCCGGTGGTGATCCGCCTGACGATCACCGAGGGTAACGAGTTGGTGTCACAGCTCGATACGCTGACCCTGCAGCCTCACTCGCAGGTCACGCGCGTCTACGAGGTACCCGGTACGAAACTCTCCGTCATTGCCGATGCGACCGGCAACGGGTCAGGACATTCATCCGTCGATGTCCTGATCTACGGCTCCGCCGCCTGAACGGCAGTGCCCTCGTAAGGGCGGGTCAAGGCCCGCCCTTGCGAGGGAGCCGCGGCCCCGTCGCAACGTCCTTCAGTCGGGTTCGGTCTCCCGGTTTCCCTGTGTGATCTAGATCACGGTGAGCCTCCGTGTCCCGGATCACACTGGCCCCATCGGATGAGGACCTCGGGCAGAACGCCCCGATGGTCGGGCAAGGGGAGAATGAAAATGCGCTTCCTGATCGCGGCACTCTCGGCAGCTACACTTCTCGTCAGCGCGAATTCGGCTTTCGCCGACAAGCGCGTGGCCTTCGTGGTCGGCAACGGCGCCTACAAGAACGTGGCGGCGCTGCCCAATCCGGCGGTCGATGCCAGGTCGATGGCCAGGCTTCTGCGCAATGTCGGCTTTGACGTCGTCGAGGGCTCCAACCTCACGCGTGACAAGATGACGGAGAAGCTTTTGGACTTCGGCAAGAAGGCGGAAGGCGCCGACGTTGCGCTGTTCTTCTATGCCGGCCACGGCATCGCGGTGAACGGCACCAACTACCTGCTGCCGGTCGACGCCGATCTGAAATCCGAAATGGATGTCAAGCTCGGCGCCGCCATCAACGTCGATCTCACGCTCGAACAGACCATGAGCGATGCCAAGGTCAAGCTGGTGTTCCTCGACGCCTGCCGCGACAATCCTTTCGCGGCGAAAATTCGTTCCGCGAAGGCCACCCGCAGCGTCGCCGTTGCCAGCGGCCTCGCCGAAATGAAATCCGGCGAGGGCACGTTGATCGCGTTTGCCACCGGTCCCGGACAAACCGCGCTCGACGGCGAGGCCGGCACCAATAGCCCGTTCACACGCGCGCTGATGGCCAACATCGCGACGCCCGGCGTCGAGATCCAGCAGGCCATGACCAAGGTCCGCGCCCAGGTCAATGAAGAGACCGGCAAGAACCAGCTGCCGTGGGGCCACACCAACCTGATCGGCACGGTTTACCTGAACCCCGTTGCCAATGGCAGCGCGGCCGAAACTTCGAATACGCCGGTCGCGGCGGCCGGCCCGGCTTCGGACGTCGAACTGGAATTCTGGCGCTCGATCAAGGACTCCAACAAGCCGGAAGAACTCAACGCCTATCTCACCAACTATCCGAACGGTACCTTCAAGCCGATTGCGCTGGCCCGGATCGCCTCATTGCAGGATGGCCCCTCGACCGTCACCCGCAACCTGACCACGGGCGTCGATGTCGACCCCTCGACCTTCTCGGACGAAGCCAGCCAGACCACCGAGGACCGGCTCGGGCTCGATCGCAACCAGCGCCGCGACGTGCAGCGCCGCCTGACCAGCCTCGGTTTCGACATCAAGGCATCCGGCAAGTTCGACGACACCACCCGCGCCGTGATCACCCGCTGGCAGGCCGCCCGCGGTTATCCGAAGAGCGGTTACCTCAATGCGCTGCAACACAAGGCGCTGCAGTCCGAAATCCTGGCGACCCGCTTGGCATCTGCTTCCAATAGCGACTCCGACGACGAACCGGCGCGTGCGTCCCGCCGTCAAAGCAGCGGCGGAGGCGGCAGCCGTCACGCTCATCGCGGCGGTGGCGGTCCCGGCGCATTCTTCGGCGGCATGATGGGCGGACTGTTCCGCCGCTAAGTCCGGTATTTCAACGGAGAGAGAAGGCGGCTCGCGGGCCGCCTTTTCATTCAGGTTGCGAAGCGGTCTCAATGCCGTCGCGCGAGCGTCGATCTGTGGACAACAAATCGGCCAGATGCAGACCTAGCAAGACAGCGCATAAGAAAAGTCCAACAATAGATCCAAGAATAAGTCGTTCAAGACGAGCGAGACGGGCGGGCGGGTGTTTCAATCGGTAAAGCGTCAGCGTGAATATCAGGGCTATCGTCCGAGCACACCGGAACCCGAGAGTTCCGGAAGCTCGATGCCGATCCTGATCGGCGCCGGCATGATCGCGGCGGCTATCCTGCTGTCGACGCTGATCAATGCGCTCGGCAGCCGCTATGTCGGCGTCGAGAGCCCGACCGAGGAGAGCGCCTGGCTGGTCGATCGCCTCACCGGCAGCGTCTATCGGTGTCAGGCGCCGGAACGCGGCCGCGCCTCCTGCGAAGCCTCGATCGCAACCGGCAGCATCGCGGAGCGGGCGAAGCGCTGAGGGGCGCGATCCGGGACTCCCCAGGGGCGCGAATCCGACTACATTGCCGCGCGATGCCCCGCGCGACCGAACCCCTTCCCCTGTCCAAAGCCGAAGCCCGCCGCATCTGGCTGCGCGCCCAGCGGCTCGATACGCCGTTGCCGTTCGGCGAAGGTCCGCAGGCGGTCGCGGCTGCCGTCGATCATCTTGGCTATGTGCAGATCGACACCATCAACGTCATCGAGCGCTGCCACCACCATATTCTCTATAGCCGCATCCCCGAATACCGGCGCGCGGACCTCCGCTCCGCCCAGAGCGCCGACAAGAGCGTGTTCGAATACTGGACGCATGCGCTGTCCTACGTGCCGTCAAAGGATTTCCGTTTCTTCGTGCCGCTGATGAAGCTGCACAAGCGCGAAGGCCACCGCTGGTTCGCGTCCGTGAAGCCTGAGGACACCCGCAAGGTGATGCGGCTGCTGCGACGCGACGGCGCGCTCACCATCCGCGACATCGAGGACGACGTGCTGATGGAGAAGGAGCACCTGTGGCAGAGCCGCAAGCCGTCGAAGCGGGCGCTGCAGCTCGCCTTCTATACCGGCGAGGTGACGATCTCCGAGCGCACCGGCATGCTGAAGACCTACGAGTTGATGACGCGGCATTTCGGCTGGGACAAGCCGCCGAAGCCGGCTTCATCAGCGGAGACCATCGCCTATCTGCTCGACCGTGCGCTGCGGTCGCAGGGGTTGGTCAGCCTCGATTCGGTCTGCCATCTCGATGCACCGAGCAAGGCCGCCGTACGGCGCCTGATCGAGGCGCGGGTGCGGCGCAGGGAATTGGTACCGGTCGCGCTGGACGGCGCCGGCAAGCAGGAGCATTGGGCGCGCCCGGAAGTGCTGGAGCCGGACGCGGCGGCGCCGGCAGGCGAGGGCGATACCGGCCTCGTGCATATCCTGTCGCCGTTCGATCCCCTGATCATCCAGCGCAAGCGCACAGAACTGTTCTTCGATTACGGCCACCGTTTCGAAGCCTACCTACCCAAGCAAAAGCGCGTGTTCGGTTACTTCGCGTTGCCGGTGCTGGTCGGCGACGAGATCGTCGCGGCAATCGATCTCAAGACCGACCGCCAAAACCGCAAATTGCTGATGCAGAAATGGAATTGGGTCGGCAAAGGTGCGGCACGTGGCGGCGCCAGGCTCTACAAGCGCCGTATTGAGGAAGAGCTGGACCGCTTCGAGCGGTTTCAACTGGCGGAATAAAGGCGCTGTTCAACTCAAGCCCTTGATCAGCATGCGGCAGGTGTTGGCAATGAACGCTTTCTGCTTCGGCGGCGCCACTTTCAGCCGGTGATGCAGGATCTGCGTGATGACGCCCTGCAGGGAGGCGACGAACACCGCGGTGCGTTCGACCACGATGCCGGGCGCCATGCCGGAGCCGGCAAATCCGGCCGCGAACACCTGCAGCGCCTCGATGATCGCTGCTTCCAGCGTCGGGAATTCGCCCTCGGCGTTGATGCGGGCGCCGCCCATCAGATGAAACAGATTGGGATAGTCGCGCGCGCATTGCAGGAAGGCTGTGCCGGCGGCGACCAGCGCGGGTTCGCCGGGGGCTTTTCCCGCGGTCGCTTTCTTCAGCCGCAGCGCCAGCTGCTGCCAGCCGCGTTCGGCAACGCGGGCCAGCAGCGATAACTTGTCCGGAAAATGCCGGTACACCGCGCGGTGGTTGACGCCGACGTCGCGCGCGAGGTCGCGCAGGCTGATCGCCTCGACGCCCTCGGCCTCGAGCCGCTCGAGCGCGGCGTCGATCAGCGCCTCCGGCAGGTTTCCATGGCGAAAGGTGTCGCGCTTCGGCGGCGCTTTCGACGGCATTTCCCCAGTCCCCACTGATTTCAAAGGCGAATTTATCACCTCTTGACGGCAAAGCGAAGTGTCCCATATGTCTCCAATGGAGACAATTAGGCGTTGCCTCTGCCCGCCAGACGAACTCCGGCGGCGACTTGAGAAAATGGATGTCCAACCGAATTTCAGGAGTTGTTATGACCGACGCCACGATTGATCGCCCCGCCGTCGCGGTTTTCCCGCCTGTGATCCCGCTGACAACGCTCGCCGTTGCCTGCGTGCTGCAATGGCTGGTGCCGCTCGGATGGATTGCCGGCCTCGCGTCGCCGTTGCGATTCTGGGGCGGCGCCGTCATTGTGCTTTCGGGACTGCTGACGACATCGGCCGGTCGCCGCGCGCTGCTCAGGAGCGGGACCAACGTTAGTCCTTCGCAGCCGGCCGTCCGGCTCGTCACCGACGGCGTGTTCGGGTACACGCGCAACCCGCTTTATGTCGGCGTTTCTATTGCGCTGTGCGGGCTGGCATTGATCCTGGATCTCGACTGGATCCTGCTCCTGATCGTTCCGAGTTTCGTGTTGCTGCATTTCGCCGTGGTGCGGCGCGAGGAGCGTTATCTCGAACAGAAATTCGGCGATGCCTATCGCCACTACAAGGCGCGCGTGCCGCGCTACTTCGCCGGCAACTGAACGTCGGCAGCCACATCCCGGATTTCAAAAGGAAGCATCATGATCAAATCGCTTTTCCGCATCAGCGTCTCGGTCGGCCTCATCGGTATGGCGCTGGGTATCGTTATGGGTATCCGGCAGGACTTTGTGCTGGCGCCTGCGCATGCGCACCTCAACCTGCTTGGCTTCGTCACCCTGTTCCTGTCGGCGCTGTATTACCGCGCGTTTCCCCGGGCTGCCGCGAGCCGGCTCGCGCTTTACCAGGCGATCACAAGCGTTGTCGGCGCGATTCTGTTTCCGGTCGGCATCGCCTGCGTGCTGCTCGGCGGGCATGACCGCTTCGAACCCATCGTGGTCGCCGGCGCGCTGACGGTGTTTGCGGGAATGCTGTTGTTTGCGGTGATCGTCTACCGCACCGCGGGATCGGGTGAGTCTGTCGCGGCAGGCCGGCAACCGTAGTTTTACTCATCCGCAAGTGAATTCAGCCCGCGTCAGTGGAATGCCCGCGTTCTCGTCGGCGCGGGCATTCACCGTTGCCAGAAGCTGTTCCACTCGGTAATCGTCGGGGACAAGAAACCCCGGGGGGAAAACCGATGAGCCAGTCCAGTACGGTCGCCAAGAGCGAGGTCGAGACTTCAACCATCCGCACGATTTCGTGGCGGCTGATTCCGTTTCTGGTGCTGGCCTATTTCTTTTCCTATCTCGACCGCGTCAATCTCGGCTTCGCTGCGCTCACCATGAACGCGGAGCTGAAATTCACGCCGCTGATTTTTGCCTGGGGCGCCGGCATCTTCTTCATCGGCTATTTCATCTTCGAGGTGCCGAGCAATCT
>JAIEPP010000142.1 GCA_019748335.1 Xanthobacteraceae bacterium | reverse complement strand
CCATGCGCGGAGCCGATCGCCGTCACTTCCTGATTTGGATGGGGCTGGAAGATGTAGCGCGAGGGTGAAAGGAAATGCCCGGGATAGTTCGGCGGCTCGCCTTCCTTCCAGTCCCAGCGATAGCCTGCGCGGCAGAAGTAACCCTCGTCCGTACTCAGCCCGAACCACTCCTCGCAGAATTCGGCCAGCAGCGGCTCCAGCAGTTCGCGCACGTCGACCGTCAGCTCCCAGCTCGCTTCGCCGTCGTCCCGGGCGTAACCTTTCGTTTGCTCGACCAGGTCTTCCAGTACCTTCTCCGTCGTCGCCCGCGCCAGCTCGAACGCGGAGGGCTGGTCGAGGGCCAGGATCGCGGTATTGCTGGCTTCGGATTCCTGCTCGTACGCATGGTCTTGCTGTCCGGAGTCGCGGCCGAGATAGAGAATGCCGAACGACCGTTCCATGCGGGGGAGATAGCCGGTGATCGTCAGATTACGGCCGGGATCGGCAAATACCTGCTGAACCATGTCCCGGTCGGCCACCAACACCCCGAAGGGCGTACGCAGCACGCCGCCGTGCCGATAGCGGATTGCCGCCCAGATCGACGCATTGGTGAAATGCGTGGCTGAATCCGGATCCTCGAGCGCGGTTTTCCACGCTGCCATCGCTTCAGCTTCGCCGTGCCGGCTCTCGATTTCGCGCAGCCGTGCGATCTCCTTTTCGCCGGTGTCCACGCTCCACGTCACCTGCGGCTTGCGATAGCGGTTCGCCGCCCATCCCTGCAAACTCGCAAGCGCCTTTTTGGAGGGCGCAAAGAAATATTCGCCCCATTCCAGGCGTACGAACGGGCGGGGTTCGTCGTGGAGCCGGTCCGAACCGTCGAGCTCCATGCGAACGGTCTGGCCTTCGTGCTCGAAACGGAAATGCCGAAGCCGGCCCGGTTCGGCGAGACCGAGGAAGGGATCGCTGTCCCCCGAATAGGAGCCGGAGCTGTTGCCGCCGGCCAGCCAGCGCTGCACCACCTCGAACTGTTCGCCGAGGCTGGCGTTGTAAGCCATGAAGACGAGGCCGCGTTCCTGTTGCAGGGTATCTTGGGCGGTCTGCACGTCGTCGCCGGATCCGACGGGTGGACCGTAGGACATGCCGCGTCTGACGATACGGGGCGGCCGGGCGCCGCCATCCGCGCGCGTGATCCGCACCCGCGGATTGGCACGCCGTATGTGCGCGTGAAATGGACACTGTTCGGCCTGCGCGTCGTAGTCGTAATTGAAGTCGTTGCGCAACTCATCGGATGGCGGAACCTGGGTCAGCGGCTGGCCCGCCTTCGGATGGCCGTTAGGCCAGCGCCCCATCATTTTGGCCAGAAGCGTTTCGCGCGTCAGGACCGGGTCGGTGGGACCGGCCGCGTCGGCCGCCTGCCGCGTGGCGTGATAGAGGGTCTCCTCGAGCGCCTCGACATCCTGTCGCAGTTTGCGTACCGCCAGAAAGCTGCCGTCGCGAAGCATCGTGTGAACGCGATTGGTTTCGTCGCCGAACGGGGCCTTCTTGTCGGCCAGGTTCGGATAACCGCACAAGACTTCCCCGAGATGCACCTGATTGGAAAAGCGCGTGCCGGCCTGGTCCTTGCGCAGCACCGGGTTCGAATTGCCGTCCGCGAAACCGAAATGGTCCTGCGTGGCACCGGACGGATCGCGCTGACGCTGCATCCATTGGATTGAAAGGGGCCTTACGCCCGGGTCGACTTCGACCAGGCGATCCATTTCGGCTTTCAACTTCGTCCTGGCCTCGGCCGTTGTTTGCGGAGGGTCGGACACCAGGCGAAGCTGAAGAAGGACGTGGACGGCGCTCATGTCGATCCGCGGCGCCGGGTCGTCTTCGCGCAGGTCCGATGCATTGATCCCGAGCGCCCAGTTGCTGGCCGGCAGGCGCCACCGATGGGGATGATTCCAGCGGACGTCGCCGAGCAGGCCGGCGCGCCTTTCCATGCCCTGCACGAATTCGTCGGGCAGGCTGCGCACTTCGTCATCGGATAATCCCGCGACGCGCAGGCCCTCGACCGAAAAGGCGACGTTGGTGACGATCTGCCCCGGCGTCTGCCTGTCGGCTTCCGACGTCACGCGCAGAGCGCCCAGGAACGCGGCCAGGGCGGCCGGCGTCACGAATTGCAAAAGCAGCAGGCCACCGTGGCTCGTATCCAGATAGGCGGTCAGAATCCCGCCTTGCACATTGTCCGGATCTTGCAGCGGCGGCCCGGACGGCAGTTCGACCGGCAATGCGAGCCGCACCGGCGCGACGTCGGGTGGCGTCAACAACCAGCGTATGGCCTCATCAAAGCGTTGGTAGGCGCGCTGGGTGCCCTCCGCGTAGGTGTCGTCGTTGAGCATGGTGACGAATTCCGGCAGCAGTTCATGGGCCGCACGGTGCAGAATTTTCGCGTCCTCGGTGCCGGGCGGATGGAAATCCACCAACCGGTGGAGGCCGACCAGCGCTTTGACACCTTGACGGAACGCCGGCCGTCCCGCGGCCTCGATGGTGAGCTGCTTGCCGAAGCCGGCATTGGTGGGATCGATGCCGACCAGGCCGTCGACCTGGAATATCGAACGCCGGGCAATGTCTTCCACCGACGGAATCTTGATCTGCGTGACCAGCCGTTCGGCATCGGTGCCCGTGGCCCGCCGATAAACCCGCTCCTCCATCTGAAGGTAACGGGTGTCATCCACGGTCAGATCGGGGGTGGCATAGAGGAAGTAGGCTTCGCTCTGTGCGCTCTTTAGCCATACGCCCCAATCCTCATAGGTGTTCTCGTAACCGAGCACGTAACCTTCGGTATTGCAGAAGATCAGATCGAGCAGCCGTGAAACCTTCTGCCAGATGACGCGGACATAGGCTTCCCACGCGCCGTCGAATGTCACGGTAAGCAGCACGTGATCGGGCAGCGACTGGTCTTCGGGCTCGATCACGGCGATGCCCACGGAGTGGATGCGTCCGACGCGTTCGACGGCGTCGGACAGGACGCGGGCGAGTTCGGATTCGTACGCGCCGGCGCGGCCGCCGTTCAGCGTGCGCAGCACGTACTTGACGCGGGTCTTGTACGTGGTCGCATCCAGCGACGGCACGAATCCCTTCTTGATCGGAGCAAAAACCCTGAAGTCGGAGGTGCCGGCCATGGTGCCGGTCTTGATTGTCAAATCCCGACGCATCTCTGAGCCCCCCTGTTGACCAGTGGCCGAACTCTCGTCGTCGCCCTGGCCGAAAAATGCAACTATTACGTGCTTTCTTCCGAAAAAATGTAATCTGACTCACAATTCTGATGGTTTCCTGCCGGCGCCGTCAATGCAGTTCGATCCGCGCCTTGCGGTCGCACGTAGGGAATTCTGCCGCTCCTGCGCTCCCGATTCTATGAACTGGGCCACAATCCCGAACCTTCCTTCGCACATGCAGAATCGCTCGCCCGAACCATCGATCGGGTCGCATCGGGCGGCCATGATCGATGCGAGCAGGTCGCGACGCGCGACGATCGGCAAGGCTGGATGGGAGGCAGAGCAGGTCGCCAGTCTCGTCGGGCGGATTGCGCACAGCGTCGGCGCGCGTGCGATGGGGGAATCGCTTATTGGAACGATGTCGTTTCTCGCCCGCGCCATCGACGAATTCATCGATTGTCGGGTCAAGCGGTTTGACGAAGCCGCGAAGGGCGCGCCGTCGGTCCCTATTGCGTAAGGAAGAGAACCACTGCGATTGCGCCCGATAGTCCCACCGCCGACACCATCGCCGCAGTCGACAGCACCCCCATTCTCCTGAGGGCTACGGCGAAAAGCATGATGATGGGCGTTGCCGTGAGTAGGCCGATTTGCGCGTCGCTCATGACCTGATTCCTGTTTCCGGAACCATGCGTAGCGAGCTCGGTCGCCGCCGACTTTGTGCCCGCGCAAACAGTTTGATCAATCTCTCCGTGTTTGTCCGGGAACAAAGTCCGGAGCTCGTCTTGCCCATATCCATTCGGGTCGAGGCGGGATTTCGGAGCACGGATGTCGGCAGAAGATTGCGGGAGAGGCGGGAGTGGCTGGGGCGCGCTCGAAGAGCTCCCGGGCGATCCGATGATCTGGGTACTCATTTTCAGCGAGTTGGCGGCCTTCGGTCTTTTTCTGGGAGCATTCACCGTCGCTCGCGCCGTCAACCCTGCCGTCTTCGCGGCCGGGCAGGCGGTACTGGATGCGCGCCTTGCGGCATTGAACACCATCGTGCTGGTGACGAGCGGCTGGGCTGCGGCGCGAGGGGCTGCGGCGGCGCGCGCGCAGGCGGCGCGGGCTTGCCGTCGCTGGCTACTGGTCGCGGTGGCACTCGGAGCCACGTTCGTGGCCATCAAGCTCTTCGAATATGCGACCGAGATCGCCGCGGGCGCCGGTTTCGAAACAAGTTCCTTCTTTACCCTCTACTTCCTGCTGACCGGATTCCACCTCCTGCATGTGTGTCTCGGCATGGTGATACTGGCGGTGGTCTGGCGTCGTGCCGACCCGGCCAGCGTCGAGACCGGAACGTCCTTCTGGCACATGGTCGATCTGGTCTGGATCATGATGTTTCCGATCATCTACCTGGTGCGCTGAGATGATCGTTCGCCATCGCCTCGATGCGACCCTGCTTCTCCTGGTCTGCCTGGCACTTGCGACCTTGGGTACCAGCTGGATCCTGCCGCAAACGCTGCTCGGCAACGCTGTTCTGCTCGGGCTTGCCGGGCTGAAAGGGCAACGGATCCTGCTCGATTACCTCGGCCTTCGCACAGCGCTTCCGATCTGGCGTGGCCTGGTGGGCGCCTGGGTGCTCGGAGTGGCTTGTTTTGCCTGGCTCGCCTCGGCTGCCGCGCTGCTGCGATGAGTCTCGCCGGGATCACTGCCGTGCTTGCTCCAGCACAAAGAAGGACCCGGGACCGCCACATAGATTGCCGCGAATCTCGCACCAGTCACTTAACGGGAAAGGATGGGTGATGGCTGAACGCCTCACAAAATCGGCGGCTCGAAATGTCTTCTACGGCGGATCGGCCTTCTTCTTCGCGATCTTTTTGGGCCTGACGGCGCACAGCCACTACTACATGGTCAACACGTCCACCGATCAGGCCACGCTGACCGCCGGCGTCGCCCGCGGCAAGCACGTTTGGGAGAAGAACTCCTGCATCAACTGTCACACCATTCTCGGCGAAGGCGCGTATTTCGCGCCGGAGGTCGGCAACGTGTGGGACCGCTGGGGCGGCAAGGAAGACCCCGCCACGGCGCGGGACATCCTGAAGGCGTGGATGCAGGCGCAGCCGTCCGGCGTGCCGGGCCGGCGGCAGATGCCGCAGTTCAACCTCACCGACCAGGAACTCAATGATCTCGCCGATTTCCTGGAATGGACGAACAGCATCAAGCGCCAGAACTGGCCGCCCAACAAGGCCGGCTGAGCAGCCGCCCCGCAGTTTCCATTCAAACAGGGAGTCGACGATGAAATACCAGACCCAGAAAGTCGCGATGCTGTACTTCTACGGCGCGCTGACGCTCTTCCTCGCCCAGGTCCTGTTCGGCGTCCTGGCGGGCACCATCTATGTGCTTCCGAACACGCTGTCCGTCATCCTGCCGTTCAACATCGTCAGGATGATCCATACCAACGCGCTGATCGTGTGGTCACTGATCGGCTTCATGGGGGCGACCTACTTCCTGCTGCCGGAAGAGACCGAATCCGAAATATTCAGCCCGTTGCTGGCCAAGATCCAGTTCTGGCTGTTTTTCGGCGCCGCAGGTCTCGCCGTCGTCGGCTACCTCTTCCATTACCATGAAGGACGGGAATTTCTCGAACAGCCGTTCCCGATCAAGGTCGGCATCGTCATCGTCTGCCTGATGTTCCTGTTCAACGTCACGATGACGGCGCTCAAGGGACGCAAGACCACCGTCACCAACATCCTGCTGTTCGGGTTGTGGGGCGTTGCGATCTTCTTCCTGTTCGCCTTCTACAACCCGGCGAATCTCGCCGTGGACAAGATGTACTGGTGGTACGTCGTGCATCTGTGGGTCGAGGGTGTCTGGGAGCTGATCATGGCTTCCGTGCTCGCCTTCCTGATGATCAAGCTCAACGGAATCGATCGGGAAGTGGTTGAGAAGTGGCTCTACGTCATCATCGGCCTGGCGCTGTTCTCCGGCATCCTCGGTACCGGCCATCACTTCTACTGGATCGGGGCACCCGGTTACTGGCAGTGGATCGGGTCGCTGTTCTCGACGCTCGAGGTCGCGCCGTTCTTCACCATGGTGATCTTCACCGTCCAGATGACGTGGAAGGCGGGCCGCAAGCATCCCAACCGGGCCGCGCTGCTGTGGTCGGTGGGCTGCTCCGTCATGGCTTTCCTCGGCGCCGGCGTGTGGGGCTTCCTGCACACGTTATCCTCGGTGAATTACTACACGCACGGCACCCAGGTGACGGCGGCGCATGGGCATCTGGCGTTCTTCGGCGCCTATGTGATGCTGAATCTTGCGGTGATGGCTTACGCGATCCCGCAACTTCGGCAACGCGAGCCCTACAACCAGTGGCTCAGCATGGCGAGTTTCTGGATCATGTGCACCGCCATGATGACGATGACCTTCGCGCTGACCTTTGCCGGCGTGATCCAGGTCCATCTCCAGCGCGTTCTCGGTCAGAACTACATGGAAGTGCAGGACCAGCTTGCGGTGTTCTACTGGGTACGGCTCGGTTCGGGCGTCTTCGTGCTGATCTCCGCACTGATGTTCGTGTGGGCGGTGCTGGTGCCGGGACGGGCGAAGCAACCCGTTCTGCCGGGAGCATTGCAACCTGCAGAATAGCGGCAATGGCGGCCGTCCAGAGCCGGCCGCCATTTCCTCTTTTGGGAGAGACCTGATGAAATCCGCACTTCACGCCATCGACGCTGAGAAGCGCGACATTCCTGCTTACGTTCCCAGCGGTCGCGAGTGTGCCTTGTTCGAGCAGGCCTGGCGGCACCGCCTTCCGGTCCTGCTCAAGGGGCCGACCGGCTGCGGCAAGACCCGTTTCGTCGCGCACATGGCGGCGCGACTGGAACTGCCGCTGCATACGGTAGCCTGTCACGACGATCTCACCGCGGCCGACCTTACTGGACGCTACCTTCTCAAGGGCGGCGACACGGTGTGGACCGACGGCCCGCTCACCCGTGCCGTGCGGGAAGGTGGCATCTGCTATCTCGACGAGGTGGTGGAGGCCCGCAAGGACGTCACCGTGGTGCTGCATCCGCTGACGGACGACCGCCGGATTCTGCCGCTCGAGCGAACCGGCGAGGAACTGATAGCACCTCCGGGCTTCATGCTGGTGGTGTCCTACAACCCCGGCTACCAGAACCTGCTCAAGGCGTTGAAGCCTTCCACGCGTCAGCGCTTCGTCGCCATCGAGTTCGACTTCCTGCCGCCCGAGCAGGAGACCGCAGTGGTCGCCGCGGAAAGCGGTCTTGCGCCCGATCGGGCGCGCGCGCTGGTCGATCTGGCGGGGCGTCTGCGGGCGCTTAGGGGACACGACCTGGAGGAAGGTGTCTCGACGCGCCTCATTGTCTATTGCGCGACGCTGATCGGTGCGGGTGTGCCGCTGGAGGACGCCGTTCTGGCCGGCATGATCGAGCCGCTCACGGACGATGCCGACGTGAAGCTGGCACTGATCGAAGTCGCCCGTTCCGTCATCGGGTGAGGTCAGACCATGCTGGATTTCCTCGAACTGGAGGAGACGGTCGGACGCGCCTGGCACCGGCTGGTCGGCGCGACCGCGAGTTATCCGTTTCATCCGGAGCACGCCGTGTCGCTCGGCGAAGTTCAGGCGCAGATCGCCGTGATGTTCCGCGCGCTCGGCGGCGAGCCCGGTGTCGCGATCGCGGGTGCGAATGCCCGCAAGTCGGGCCATCGGCTGGGCTGGCGGCAGCGCATCGGGCTAGGCGATGAAAGTCTCGATCATCCGGCGCGCGACGCGGCAACGGTGTTCCTCCCGGACCGCATCGGCATCTTCCCGGACCGCGATCTGAACGTTTCGCTCTATCGCTGGCTGGCCGCCTGGTTTGCTGCCGTGCCGGCCACCGCGATCGAGGAACCTGATCCGCTGCGGCGTGATCTCTTGACCCTGCACCGCGCGCGCGAAACCGCCGCGGCGGTTCTGGCCCGATTTCCCGGCCTTGCAGGTCCCTATGCGCGACTGACGGCCGCGATGACAGCTGCGCGGCCACAACGCCCGCTGCCCGGCATTGAGCGCGAAGTCGAAGGGATCGTGCTCGCGCTGTTGAATGCCGCAACACCACCCGGCGGCCCCCTGTGGGCCGCCATGACCGGAGAAATCGCGCTGCCGGAGCGCGCACCGGCCGGATACCGGCCGATGCTGCCGTGTCCGCTCTGGGGCGATTGCCGGATCCGCGAAGCCGGTCCCGCGCGGCCGGACTATGAGGATATTCTCTCGCACAGCGCGGACTCCACCCCGCCGGATGCACGCAAACGTTTCGCCACCCGCGAGCAGGACGATGGAGGCAAAGGACGCGATCCGTTCGTGCTCAATCGGTTCGAGAAGATTCTCGCGATGGCGGAGATGGTCAATGTCGATCGGCCCGCCGACGACGGCGAGGACGAGGATGCCCGGAAGGCGGCCGACGATCTGGAAGAACTTGCGATCGGTCGCCGCAGCGGCAAGCCGGCAACCAGGCTGAAGTTCGATCTCGACCTGCCTCCGGACGCGGTCGATGCCACACGGCTCGAGAGCGGGCGGCTTTATCCGGAGTGGGACTATCGCAAGGCGTCCTATCTGCCGGATCATTGCCGCGTGCTGGCAGCGGAGGCTCCCGAAACCGGCGAAGACTGGGCCCCGGACGACAGCACCCGCCGGCTGATCCGGCAGGTGCGGCGCCGGTTCGAGGCGCTGCGCCCGCGTCATGAATTGCTGAGGGCCCAGCCTGACGGGCACGATCTCGATCTCGATGCCGTGGTCCGGTCCCGCTGCGACTTGCGGGCGGGCAGCGGCGGCAGCGATCGCGTTCATGTCGCCATGCGACCGCAAGGGCATGACCTCGCGGTCACGCTCCTGGTCGACGTCTCGCTCTCTACCGACGCCTGGGTCGATGGCTACCGGGTTCTCGACGTCGAGAAGCAAGCCCTGCTGGCTCTTGCCCACGGGCTCTCGGCTTGCGGCGACCACCACAGCATCCTCACCTTCACATCGCGTCGCCGGTCCTGGGTCCGGCTGGAGACCGTCAAGGCTTTCGGGGAGCCGATGGGCGCCACGGTGGAGCGCCGCATCGGCGCGCTCAAACCGGGCTACTACACCCGCATCGGCGCGGCAGTCCGCCATGCCGCGGCCGAACTTGCGCGGCAGCCGCAGCGCAAGAAGCTGCTGCTTGTTCTCACCGACGGCAAGCCGAACGACGTCGATCATTACGAAGGGCGGTTCGCGGTCGAGGACACCAGAAAAGCCGTGCGCGAAGCGCGCAGGCTCGGCGTGGCGGTGTTCGGCGTCACCATCGACGCCACCGCACAGACCTATTTCCCGACCCTGTTCGGGCGCGGCGGATACGCCATCGTCGGCAACATCCGGCGGCTGCCGGCGGCTTTGCCGACGATCTACCGGCAATTGGCGTATTAGCGTCGGGTCGCTCGCGCGCGGATGCCGGCCGAACGCGCTGCGTTTGCAGATTCATGGGCGCTGCGCGAACGCGCTACACCGCGCGGCTGTAGGTGCGGCCGGGCACTTCCAGATAGGCGTCGAACGCCGAGGCGACCGTCCTCACCAGGTGCCGGGCATCAGGTGCGACACGCACCTGGTGACCATCTCGCTCGAGCAGACCGTCGGCCTGCAGGCTGGCGAGGCGAGGGAAGGCGCGAAAGACCGTCGTTGGATCCAGATGGTGACGGCGCGCGATCGAGGCGATATCCACGGAGAAGTCGCACATCACCCGTTCGATCAGATCAGCCCGCAGGCGATCGTCGTCCGTAAGTCGATAGCCCTTCACGGTCGCAAGCTCACCGGAGCTCACTCGCGCCGCATAGTCTCCGAGACCGACCGCGTTCTGGACATAGCCCTGCGGCAGCCGCCCGATGGCGGAGGCGCCGAACGCGATCAACGCATCCGCCGTGTCGGTGGTGTAGCCTTGGAAATTCCGGCGAAGTGAGCCGTCCTGTTGGGCGCCGACAATCGGGTCGGTCGGTCGTGCGTAATGGTCGAGCCCGATCCGGTGATAGCCGCCGGCCTGAAGCGCTTCTGCAATCGCCTCGGACTGGGCGTGCCGAGCCGCGCCGTCCGGAAGTGTGGCTTCGTCGATCATGCGCTGGTGTTTCTTGAAGCTCGGAACGTGGGCGTAACCGAACACGGCGAACCGGTCCGGAGCCATTTCGAGACACGCCGCGACCGTGTCCCTGCACGACTGCAGCGTCTGGTGCGGCAGTCCGTAGATCAGGTCGAAATTGATGCCCGCTACGCCGGCGGCGCGAAGCCCGTCGACCGCGGTCGCGGTCTGCGCCACGGACTGGACGCGGTTGATCGCCCGCTGGACGACGGGATCGAACGATTGAACGCCGAGGCTCGCCCGGTTGACGCCGACGCGTCCGAGCGTTGTCGTCATGTCCGGTGTCAGCGTTCGGGGATCGATCTCCACGGCGATCTCGGCGCCGGGCTCGATCGCGAAGCGGTCCGCGAGCAGATCGATCAGTCCCACCAGTTCACCTGATGTCATGATGGTCGGCGTGCCGCCGCCGAAATGGATGTGTCGCACCGCGAGACGATGTTCGAGCCGGTCGGCCACCGCCTCGATCTCCCGCCGCATCACGGTCAGATAGTCCAGGATCGGTGCGTCATGCTTGGTGATCGTGGTGTGACAGCCGCAATACCAGCACATCGAGCGGCAGAACGGGACGTGAAGATAGAGCGAACCGACGGCATCGGCGTTCAGGGACGCGAGCCACCCGGCGTAGCCGGCGGCGGTGACGTCGGCGGAGAAGTGGGGCGCGGTCGGATAGCTGGTGTATCGTGGCAGCCGCTCGTCGCGATAGCGCTGGTGATCGATCCGCATGGCAACTCCGTTATTTTCCATGGCAGCGATAGGCCGTGGACGTGTCCTCGTCTTTGCGTTCGGTCAAACAAGCCGCAATTGCAGTCCAGGGGGAGCCATGACGCAGATCAAAACGGAGGGCCCCCGGCCGTGCTTGAGGTTGGGCGAACCGGCCGTGTCCTGATGCCTGGGTCCGGCACCGGAAAACTACGGCGTGACGAACCTGTCGCCGGCGGCAAGGACTTCGCTGCCGGTGATGTCGCGGGCCACAAACCTGAAGTCGCCGGGCCGGGGCTTTGCCATGGTCATGGTGACGCGGAGGGTTTCCGAGCCATCCGCGGGGACCGTCAGCGGCTTGCCTGCGTCGCCGCCGATGATGGTGAGCGTGGCGTCGATCCCTTCGGCGGTCAGGGTGAATTCGTGGGGTATCGCCGCCTTGTTGAGAAGTTTGATCGTGTAGCCGTTCCGGACCGATCCGTCGGACAGGGTGACGGCGACCGGGTTGCGGTCGTGCTGCACGGTGATGGCGCCGTTGCTCCGGTGCGAGAACAGCAATGCCATTCCGGCGGCCATGCCGATGCAGGCGACGGACAGCATCACCGTCTTCGGCCGTACGATCCGGGAGACGCGGGGTTCGTTGCGGTGGCCGCGCTCGATGTTCTTCCAGCTATCATAGTCGATCAGCCCGCGGGGACGCATCAGCGACGCCATTACGCCGTCACAGGCGTCGACGCAGAGCCCGCAATTGATACAGGCGAAGTTCGGACCTTCACGGATGTCGATGCCGATCGGGCAGACCGTGACGCAGAGATTGCAGCTTACACAGTCGCCGGCCTGCTCGCCGCGGCTGCGCGCCTCGACGGCCTTCTTGGCCGACATGCGGCTCTCGCCGCGATAGTCCCGGTAGTTGACCGTGAACGCTTCGGGATCCCAGATCGCGCCCTGCAGCCGCGGCCAGGGACACATGAAAGTGCAGACCTGTTCGCGCGCGAAGCCGGCCAG